>JAAEPL010000622.1 GCA_024232675.1 Planctomycetaceae bacterium | reverse complement strand
GTATTTGGAGATTTTGCCATCCCCGACTTCCAACCAGTTAAAGCAGAATGTCGATTTGATCATCGTGAGCGAGTATTTTGGCAGCACTCCCACCAGCCTTGATTTTGTATTGGACACAAAATTTAGCGGCGGGCCGCAGGGTGACGTGATCCAACAGGTTGAATTATTTGACCTCGACCAAAGACAGTGGGAAAGCGTTGACATGAGATCAGCCATGACCCAAGACAGCCAATTACAGATACCCGTGACAGGCGATATTTCCCGCTTCGTCAATGCGGTTAACGGCGAGGTGCGAGCACGCGTTAGTTGGTTAAGCCCGGCGTTCTATACACCCGAATTTGATTGGAGTGTCGAGATCGACCAACTTGGTTGGCTGTTTAGTGACGACGCTAGTTAAGAATACTTGCCGAGCGTTTGGTGCCGGCATGTCTTTGACAAACATGCCGGGCCAAATCATCGTTCAGTCGTTTACTAACCCCGGGCGAAGTCCCGCGAACTGAGTGTGACTAGGTCAGTTCGGGGTAGAAGATGTCCAGTATTTTAAACTTCATGACACCTTTGGGGACCGCGATTTCTGCGACCTCGCCGATTTTTTTCCCCAATAGGCCTTGGCCAATGGGGCTGGTGATCAAGTACTTGCCAGAGTCGTAATCTTCTTCGCCAGCGCCAACCAGTGTGATTTCTTCCTGATCATCGATATCGATATCAAGAATCGTGACCGTCGCGCCAAAAGCAACCTCGTTGCGATTGACTTTGGCCATGTCGATGATGGTGGCGCTCGATAACTTTGATTTCAGCTGATTGATTTTTGCCTGCAGCATGCCTTGAGCTTCCCGTTGCCCGTGGTACTCGGCGTTTTCCTTGAGGTCACCCTCTGCTCGAGCATCTGCGATTTTCTGGGCGATGATGGGCATCTCCACATTTTCCATGCGCTCGACGTCGGCCTTAATCTTGTTGTAGCCATCCTGAGTCATGGGGGTACGAGCGGTCACGGCGTTTCTCCTTTCCAGATTGCCAAGGGCAAAAAAAATGACGACCTGCGAAATAGCGTCAGGTCGTAAGTCTTTATTGTGGGGGGGATTCTCTTAAAAGTAAAGCCGATCTCAGCTTTCGTTTTCCCCCACTTTCTGGCCAGCACATGCGACATCAGCAAATGAGGGGCGCGGATCCTGTCCGTCCGCGGCCTTAAACGGCTGCACCCTCGGGGAGATACAGTAAACTGCCGCAGGTTTTACAATAGGTGATCCGCTTCATCATCAATTCTGTCAATAACTGAGTGGTGATGGTCGTGTAGCAATGGCCGCAGCTATTATCCGCGATCGGTGCCAGTGCATCCTCACCCAATGCTGATACGAGTCTTTCGTATTCCGGTTTGACATCGAACGGCAATTTCGATTCGGAAGATTGTAAATTGGCGTTAACGGCATCCAGGTCAGCTTGCAGACTGGCAAGTTGTTTGGTCACTGTATTCTTAACTTTTGCGGTCTCTAGTTTACCCTTCTCCAGTTGTTCCTCAGCGACAATTGCGCGGGCTTGGATGTCGTCAACCTTCACCAATAATTCTAAAATTTCGTCAGACTGGACACTGTTGGCCTGTTCATCCGCAGCGATTTGATCGTTAAGCAATTGATATTCACGGTTGGACTCACAACTGTTGCGTTTATTTTTGAGCTCTTCGATTCGAGCCTCACGCTCTTGCAGTTGCATTTGCTTGCGTTCCGCGTTCATGCGGGTTGTCTTTAAGAGTTCCAGCGTCTCTAGCAACGTCGTGTTGAAGGCCGCTTCTGCCCGTTTAGCAACCTCGATGGTGGCGGGTCCACGTTTGATTCTCCCGTTTAAGTCCGTCTTTTGACGCAAAATGCGGTGCAATGTGCGTAGGACTTTCACGTCAATTTCTGTGCCCATCAGGGAAACCCGTTATAAAGTCAAATTGGTGGTTTCCCGGCGGGAAATCAAAAAAGCCGCCCCAATGAAAATATTGAGACGGCCTAATTCTATCGAATGCTGATTGAGAATGTAGGGTAGATCAAAAATTGTCACCTGTTTTTGTGTCTGGTGACACCGGTTTGACCCAACCTAATCCTGCTGGGCATATTACATCGCGTATTCCGGTTGGACGAATCCTTCCAGAGCCTGACTGCGTACCGGGTTTTGGAGTTTCCGGACTGCTTTCGCTTCAATTTGACGGACTCTCTCCCGAGTGACTCGGAAGATACGACCGACCTCTTCAAGCGTATAGGTGTAGCCGTCTCCTAGACCGTAGCGGAGACGAATGATCTCTCGTTCCCGGTAGGTAAGCGTTTTTAACAAGTCATCGATCTTGTTTTTAAGAATACCGTTCGAGGCGTTTCTCACAGGACTTTGCGTCGTGTCATCCTCAATGAATTCACCAAAACTGCAATCTTCACCCTCGCCAACGGGTCGGTCGAGGCTGACAGGGTGCCGACCGATGTCCATGACTCGGCGGACCTCTTCCACCGGGATACTCGCAAGTTTTGCGATCTCTTCGGTAGAGGGTTGGCGTTTGGTTTCTTGTTGCAGACGTTTTTCGATATTTCGCAACCGTGATAGAACATCAATCATATGCACGGGAATTCGAATGGTGCGAGCCTGATCTGCGATAGCTCGCGTGATGGCCTGCCGGATCCACCAGGTGGCGTAGGTCGAGAATTTGAATCCTCGGCGGTATTCATACTTGTCGACGGCCCGCATTAACCCAGTGTTACCTTCTTGGATCAAGTCCAAGAAACTCATACCTCGATTACGATATTTTTTGGCGATCGAAACGACCAGACGCAGATTGCTGCTGGATAATTCGCGTTTTGCTGCTTCGAATTCTTGATGGTATTTACGACAATTAGTGGCCCGGTCCTTAAGACCACGAGGGCTCTCCATCGTCTCCAGCATCAAGCGACGCAATTCGTCTTTAAGATTGGCCGTTAAGCGTTGTTGTGTGGGGTCGTCTTGGACCTCGCTTAATTTCGTTCTTAACCAATTCATGCGATTGGCGAATTTTTCCAACGCATCGATCAGAGGCACGACGCGTCGCGAACGTAGACTTAATTCCTCAACCAAATGGAGCAGTTTTCCACGCCGACGAACGAAGCGTTGCTTCGCTTCTGATTTGCTTGCATCCGATGCATTTTTACTTACCAAAATGGAGAAGTCTTTTTGGTTTTCGATCAGCAAATGGTCAATCGTTCGGAAATGATGAGGCATCCGCGCGGTGATCTGTTCCTTGGTTAAACGCTCCGTCAAAGAGACTTTGATGGTGCGATCAAAGGGCAGGTCGCCGGCGTAAACCTTTTTCAGCGTCTCGACAGTTTTACGCAGCGAGTAATCACTGGAGAGCACGCAACGACGAAAGCGTTTGCGGGCAATCTCAATACGTTTTGCCAGTGCAATTTCCTGGTCCCGCGTTAGTAGGGGGATCTCCGCCATTTGGCTGAGGTACATGCGGATGGGGTCATCGCTAGGTCGGGGCAGCCGTTCGCTGTATTGGTTGAGCGATGCCACTTCGGCTTCGGCTTGTTTTAGGTCATCCGCGGATGGACCATCGTTTTTGATGACCGGAGCGGTTTTGCAAAGCTCAATACCAGCGGATTCGATGGCGCAAACTAGGTTGTCAAGTTTTTCCGGGGTGCTGGCTTCGTCGGGTAGGTAGCCGACAACTTGTTCGAATGTCAAGAAACCCTGTTTCTTGCCCTGCTCGATTAGTGACTGAAGATCCTGTTCTAGGAATTCCATAGTGCCCTCCTGCGATTTCCATATCGCTAAATGCACACGTTTGTTGACTGCTCAATGTAATTTTCGTCGAGCCTTATTGGCTCACTGATCAGGAATACGATTTGGGGGAACCGCTTACATCTCACAATCTCAAGCGCACAGAGTGCAACCCTTCCATGGGTTACTGAATGCCCTGACGCTCTTTGGCCTTCTGAAACAATTGTTCCAGAATCCGAGCCTCCTCCTGTTGGTTAAGTTCGGGTTGGTTCAAATTGGCAATCGCTTGGCGTTTTTCAATCTCGTTTGCCTCGCGTCCAAATTTTGCAATGACTTGGTTCAACTGATCTGAAAGATCAATTTCCGCAGCCAATGCCGTTTTTGCTTGCGACTCTTCTTCCAAGCGATCAAGCATATGCTTGAGGCCAGGATCTTCCAGTTGCAGCATCAGCGAATCAAAAGTAATTAATTCGCCTTCATGAAAACACTGGCAAATGAGCTTGTAGATTTCGCGGCAGGGCCCTTCTACGAACTGATGAGGCGAAATGTTCTCAATCGCCTGATCAATCAGTTCACCGCTGCGCAGCAGGATTTGCAACAGCTCGCTTTCCAGTGATATCAATGTTTTGGTAGCTTCTCGTTGAGCTGCTGGTTTTCCACCCGCATCGTCGCGTTGGTACGGCTTTTGCGCCTTCCGTAGCTCAGTGACTCGTCCCCGAAGTGTATCCAAATCAATTTGGAATCGCTGGGAAAGGCGAGTCAGAATTTGTTGAATTTTTAGACGGCTCTCCGAAGAGCTCCCTAGTTGGTCGGGGCTGCTGGCAATCGTGCGTAAAATGCTATCGAGGGCGCGGTTTGCTTGATGGGTGTCCCGAATCAAATCGATGCCTTGAGTTTCGATTGTGACTTTGTGGTCAAGAGCATCATTTGCTTCGTCGATCAATTGACGGAATTGGCTGGCACCCTGTTGTTGGACAAAGTCACAAGGGTCTTGGCCATCGGGCAACGTTAAGATACGCAAGTCCACATCGGCCTGAATGAAGTGTTCTAAAATATCGTTGGTGCGACGTTGCCCTGCCTCATCGCCATCCAAAACCAAGGTGATACGATCGGCGAATCTTTTAATGACTTGAATGTGTCGCTGATTCAGAGAGGTCCCGCAAACGGCCGCTGTATTTTCGATACCGGCAATCCACGATCCGATCACGTCGGTATAGCCCTCGACAATGATTAGGTGTCTTTGGGAACTGAGGATTTTGCGAGCGACATTGAGCCCAAATAGATTGTCGCTTTTCGAATAAAGTTTGGTTTCCGGCGAGTTGATGTATTTGGCAGGTGCGCGACCTGAATCTGCTTCTTCTCTTTCGGCGATTTCGGGCAGGATACGCCCGCCGAATGCGATCGACCGGTCTTGGGTATCGGCGATCGGAAACATCAGGCGACCGCGAAAACGTTCGTACCAACCGTTGGTGCGGTCGCTTTTTTGCACGAGGCCACAAGCCTGAAGAACCTCGGAGGAAAATCCGGAGGTGCGTGATCTATCCAGTAGCCATGACCATTGATTGGGCGAGAAACCAATGCGGAATTGCGAAATGGCCGCTTCATTAATGCCTCTCGCTGCGAGGTAAAGTCGGGCCGGTTCCGCCGCTGGGTCGTTTAACAAACATTGGTGGTATTGCTGCGAGGCCCACTGAACCGCACGGAATAAGGTCGGTTTGTCGTTGGGGTTACCAGCGACGGTTTTGGGTAATCGTTGGGTGCTGAGCTCGATACCAGCGCGTTCGGCGAGGAGTTCTAAGGCTTGGCGGAATTCGACATTTTCGCGTTTCATGATGAAACTAAAAACATCGCCGCCGACATCACAGACCCAGCATTTCCAAGATTGCCGATTAGGATTGACCTGCAAGCTGGGTTTCGTGTCCTGGTGCCATGGACATAGCGCCGAGTACATGTTGCCATGTCTGCGTAGCTGTAAGTAAGTACCGACCAAATCGACAATGTCGGTGGCTTGCTTAACGCGGTCTTTATCGTCGAACGCGTAGGACACGTGCGAACTCCAGAATTGCGGGACGGTTTTACGGGTCACGCGAGCACGCTGTCCTGAGCACGATTCAATGTAGTGCTCCAAAAAGACTTGGCGCCGCTTCCATGCGACCAATAACGTCAGTATTCGTTGGCGTGTTGGGTCAGTCAACAAATTTCTAACGGCATCATCCTTGATGCAGCCCAGCATTCTATTTCAGCCAATCCTATTTGACCAACAGCAACCCGCATCATTTAAGAACACCGATTCTAGCATTGCCAGCAGGCTACGCCAGCACGCCTTGGCGACGGGGAAAAGCGTGGAAACGTGCACCTTCAGGCTAGGTGACCCTTTGTTCGGGTTAGTCGCCGTCGGCAGAATTTTTTGCTTCGGTGGCTTTTTGTGGAGGCTTGGATGTTTCTTCATCGTGCACAAATTCCGGCCATTCTTCACCCATCTCTTCAAGTAAGCTTTGCAGGGCAGCGTCTAGGGCAGGTCCTCGTACATCCTTGTAACGAATTCTCCCTTCGCCATCCAGCACATAGATGGTTGGCCAACCGGTGACGCCCCAGCTCTCTGAAATAGGAATTTCGGGCCCCTCGTTTTGGAAGCTGCGCCAGGTAACCGTCCCCTCG
Source organism: Planctomycetaceae bacterium (assembly GCA_024232675.1). Taxonomy (GTDB): domain Bacteria; phylum Planctomycetota; class Planctomycetia; order Pirellulales; family Pirellulaceae; genus CAJQPP01. The sequence goes on along the minus strand of JAAEPL010000622.1, from coordinate 3,541 downwards.
CTAACCAATTTTTGCGGTGTTTCAATTGTGTCGTCACTATTCACACCAATAATCGCAAATGGTTTACCTGATAAGTTTTTGACAAGCGACCGCTCGTGTGGGTACATGGCCCGGCAGGGAGGTCACCAATCACCCCAAAAATCCAACACCACAATTTTCCCCCGGTAATCGCTTAGCTTGAATTCGGCTTCATCGATATCTGGCCCGACGATCTCGGGAGCAATTTTCCCAACCTGAAACTGCATTGCTGATAGCAAAGGGTTAATCATGTCATCGAGGGTATTGTCGCGGTAGGCAACCTGAGCATGAGATTCCTGTAGAGCAAGAAGGGCCTGTTCTTGGATTGCCGGGTCGGTCTCGTAGTTCTTGGTTTTGAAGAAACGAGCGATGGCCTGCACTTGGGTATCCGGGTTATCCACGATGACCTTTGACAGCAACGATAGGTCGGTATCGTCATCAATCGAGTCTCCGATGCCGGGTTCGGCAAAATGTTTTTCTGCAAGCAAAGCCGCAGCACGCCGGCCTTTACGGTTATTTTTATTGTATTTAATGACCCATTGAAGGATGGTGACTGAGGTAGCACTGTCGGACGTCTCATTTGCCAATATCAAAAGGGACTTGGTCGTGCTGGAGCGTGCTTTTCTTTTGGCCTTGTTGTCACTTTCGGGATCGTCCCAAACGGCATCAAAATCCCGTAACAGTTTTGCAAGACGGGTTGTCACCGATTCCAAAGGTGGCGTTTCCTGAGGGGAGGTTTCCGCTTCAGTGCCGGACGTTTGGTGAGCCTCTTGTGCGTTAATTTCCGGTGCCGTCTCAAATAACGGAAACGTCAACAAGATTGCAAAAAATCCAACCCTTGTCTGGCGAATTGCAGTGTTCATGAGGTGCTCACGCGGTATGGGGAGTTAAGAGCCGATGTGCGTAACCTTTTCGAGAATGATACTCTCGCGTTCTCGCAGCATACTTGCCTGCCGAGCAACGATGACGCGATAGACCACTAATGTAACGGCAAATAAACCGATCGAAAGTAATAAATCGATAGGTATTATCGTTGCATAAAATCGCTTGACCAATAATTCGACCCCCGGAGGGATTAATGTTGGCAAAAGGCATATGGGTAACATGAGGGTTAGCAAGATGTGTACGGTGGCAAGACTCAGATTGATGTTTGAAGGTCTCATCGTACCGGAGGAGATTGCCACAGGAGCTTTAATTGACATCAGGTTACCAAGCAGGCAGGTAATCAAGAAAATGGTACCCAGCTGCACCAGCACCGCGAAAAAGTCCCCGATTGGCATCGGGATAAAGCACTGCATCAAGCTTAAGCCAATCGTGCCGATCGCAAATGCGAAAGGGACGTATGCGGCATTCTTACCAATTAAGATATCGACTCGTTTTATGGGAGAGAGCAACAGGCAGCGGAAGCCTTGTCTGTCATAACCAAATTGATTGTTCGTCAGGTTCATGATGCCGAGCATCGTAAAAGAGATGGCTCCCAGGCCGCCAAAAACTCGCAAGTTAACTGGGATGTTCTCTGCGTTGCGAAATGCAAAACTGCCGCCAATTAATAAGATAACCAAAAGCGGAGACAGTAATACCATTTTGGCTTCGGGGGCACGCAACAGGCCAATGAGAGTCATTCCAGTCACTGCGGATTGTTGTTCGTTTAGCAGGGGGAATTTCTTTTCCGCCAGTCGGTTGATCCAGGTTGGGCTGTAGTCGCCAATCGGTTGCTGATTTTGAGATTGTGGCTCGTGAGATTTGGTCTCGCCTCGGTACAATCGTAAGGTGCTTTTGTAAGAGCGTCGCAAGCTGAAAAAACTGAGGCCTAACATTCCGAAAAGGCACAACAAGGGGACGAGGACGCCGTTGATCCCCGGTTCCGTTACCATGCTGTTAATGCCGATCGCCAACCATCCAAACGGAAGGGCGATGCAAGCGATCCACGCGTAATCGGCAAGTTGTTCGATTTTCGCGTTGCGCCGCTGTTGTCGCTTGTCGATTTTCATGGCGGCGTCGGTATCGATACCGGTTGCTAGGGAGTCGTCAGGCGATACTTTCCTTGATCCATCTAGCTCCTCGAGTCTGCGGTGTAATTTGTCAAGTTCGTCGATTTTTCGAATTGTTTCTTCTTTGGGCGCCTCTCCGTTTGGAAACTGTGAAACCCATTTATCGAAATCTTGATCTTGTTTTTCGTATTCGCTTTGCAACACGCTGATCTCTGGGTCCAACGTGTCCACGACGTCTGCACTGCTTGAAGCTTGGAAGCGCATGTTAATTATGTTGGGGATCTGCACCAAGATAATAAAGATCACGGTTGCCACGGAAAGAATAGTGCGCCGCCTTCTTTTGTTCAGCATCAAACCGCCAATCCACGTACGGAATTGGTAGGTCATCGCCATGATCATCAGAAAGAATGCAAAAAGCAGTAAGAAACTTGGAGCCAATCGCATGCCAAATATGGCGACCATGCGACCAGCGAATCCTAGCAGTGTGGGGAAAATTAAAACGGTTGAAAAACTGAGAAAGGAGCTCAGGAAATTATTGACAAAGGCGTTGGTGGGTGAGATCGGGAGGTGCAGGAATTTATCGAGCGTTAGTGGTTCTTTTTGCTGAAGATCCGTGAGCACACCAATGCCCCATGCCGTAACATAAACCATAGACAGACCTGCCCAAATCAACAGGTAGATGCTGGGCGGGGCTTTTTCCAGCATGGGCAGTGGCAATGCAAATCCGGCGATGCCCATGGCGATGGCTGCAATACATCCGACCACGATGACGAGAATCGAGATGATTTTGTGGCCGCGTCCGATCTTTCGAAATTGGTTGACGATGATTCGCCAACGCAACCACGTTATTGTTTTGAGGTGCGACAGGTTCACGGTTGGGAACCCTCCGACTCAGATTTTGGAGCGTCGTTCGTTTCTTCTGGCCGGGATTCGTGGTGATCCAGCCAGCTCAGTTTCTCAATGGCACCCTCGCGTTTACCGACGATTTCGAGAAAGCAATTTTCCAATGATTGGTTATCGCGTTTTAGAATCTCAAGCGATGTTTGTTGGACCAGTTTACCTGCAGATATAATTCCCACATGAGTGCACAGGCGTTCCACGACTTCCATGACGTGAGACGTGAGGAATACCGTTGATCCTCGCGATACGAATTCCGCCAGCGTATCACGAATCACTTTGGAGGCTACAGCATCAACCCCCTCGAAGGGTTCATCCAGAAATAACAAGTCTGGATTCGGTAACATCGCAGCAGCCAAGGCGAGCTTTTTTTTCATGCCGTGGGAATATTCTAACGTCAGCTTTTTGTGCTCCTTTTCCAACTGCATGAGAGCCAGTAACTCATCGCTGCGTTGTTGGATCACGGTTTTGCTGAGCAGGTACATTCGCCCTACGAAGGTCAGGTATTCGCGGGCTGTTAAGTTGTCGAACAGGGAGAGGTGTTCTGGTACCACACCGATTCTTCGCTTGATTTCAATGGCCTGATCGGCGTCAAACGGATTAAGGCCGAGGATGCCAATTGCTCCCGAGGTAGG
>JAAEPL010000621.1 GCA_024232675.1 Planctomycetaceae bacterium | reverse complement strand
TTGGTCTGTCTTGACTCAGATAGCGGTAAGATTTTGTGGAAAAAGGATTTCCCCAATGAGACAGGGTCTAAGAAACCTGACTTCGGCTGTGCTTCGTCACCAATGATTTTGGATGATGCCCTCTACATGCAAGCTGGGGGCGCACTATACAAACTGAACAAGACCACGGGCGAAGTGATTTGGAGTGCCTTGTCAGATGGTGGCGGCATGATGGGCAGCGCATTTGCCTCTCCTACCGTGGCTGAACTAAATGGCGTACGCCAGTTGCTGGTACAAACCCGCTCACACCTGAATGGTCTCGATCTTGAGACCGGTAAGGTATTGTGGTCTCAGTCCGTACCGAGCTTCCGGGGGATGAATATTCTCACGCCGCTGGTACACGATAACAACGTATTTACTAGTTCCTACCGAAATCACTCTTTCATGTATTCACCCGTCAACAAAGGTGGTGAGTGGAACGTCGCTGAAAAGTGGAAGGTGAAAAAACCGGCTTACATGTCGACTCCGGTCGTCAAAGACGGGAACGTCTATATGCATTTGCAAAACCAGCGTTTCACCTGCATCGACTTAAACAACGGCGAAACCAAATGGACCAGCAGTCCTTACGGAAAGTATTCAAGCATGATCATCCAAGGTGACAAAGTGGTCGCCCTTGATCAACGCGGGGAATTAGTCATGTTCCGAGCCAGTCCCGACGAATTCGAGCTACTCAGTGAGCACCGCGTAAGTGACGAGGAGACCTGGGCTCACTTGGCGGCCAGCGGAGACGAATTGTTCATACGAGAACTTAACGCTATTACAGCGTTCCAGTTCGACTCGAAATAACAAGTCCCCAAACTAAACATCCATAGGCGGCCCTTTGTGGCCGCCTTTTTTTTGGCTTGTCACTGCTGATAAATCGCCGGGGGATGCTGCCGCGAATTGGTGTCCTAGGCATCGCAAGAAAGTACTTAAGCAACCCTATCCGCTTCGCTTAAAATTACGTTACTCAGCCATTCGTTGGCAAAACGGGATTCTGGATCAAATTTCTGCACCACCGATCGAAACTCATCAAGACGTGGGTAAAGTTGTTGGTTGGCCTGACGATCCAAGGGATTATATTTTCCCCAATGACTCCGCGCATGAAAACGAGTCGCCATATGGGAGGCGAGGAAGTTCGCAAATCCAAAAAAACCATGACGACATGAGGGCCATTCAAAACAGATCAAGCTGATAGCGTACCAATCCTGTATGTCCTTTTCATGGAATGGACTGGTCATTGATACGAGCGTTTCATCCGCCAGCACGCGGCGTATGCAAATCGGATAGTGATGCTGGTAGGTACCGTGGTCGGACTTTGGGATCTGTTGTTGGAGATCGGAGGAAACAGCCTCCCCTCCAAATACTTGAATCGTCTGTTTCACCTCTTCGAGCGCGTTTTTGAGGTCAGATCGTCGCACAAAAAATTCTATTTCGATGTGCCGGAATATTTCATGCTCCATCGTTAACATCTTTTGGGAACTATCCACGACTCGCCAATTTTTGGCGACCACGAGGGGTAAGACACGCTTAAAGAAAAACCGAATCAAACTTTTAACACGCATCAGTTTCACAAGTGCGAAAATAATTAGATGCAGGCCCCAATCGATGCCGACGTGCCAATAAACGCGGTAAAGCCCCGCCAACTTGCTGCGGGCTTGAGTTGTTTCTTTGCGATGTTGCCCGAACCAATGCCAACTCCACGGCATCAGATAAAATTGCTG
>JAAEPL010000620.1 GCA_024232675.1 Planctomycetaceae bacterium | reverse complement strand
GGTTTGAGCCGGGTTGTAACTCCGGCATCAGTGGAGGCGGCCACAAGGACTCGCAACGGGGCTAGTGGAAAATCTGGAGAAGAACAACAGGAGTTGAATCAATTATTTCAATAAATACGAGGTGGAAATCTCCCCGTTTTTCCGGCGAGATGTTTCGTCTTTGGGCAGGTAGGCACGAACGTAATCGACTCGTGCTGAGTCGGAAGACACACTTATTCTCAGGTGCCCCGAACTGCTGATGACTTCTCCCGCGTATCCGTAGTCTTCAGCGCTACGCACATTGCCGAACCGTGGATGGCCCGGTTGAGGAACGGCCTGGTAGATGATTCCATCCAACTCCTCTTTGGCGTAAAGATGATCATGCCCGTGAAACACAATATCAACATCATTCTTGACCAACAATTCGTGGATCGGCAATTCCCAGTTGGGTCGGTTTTTCGCGAATGTACTCGTGCCATCCAGTTCTTTGCCGCCCCATTCAAAATAAGGCGCCGAAGCAACTCCTCCGCGATTGTTTTTGTCGGCTCCGCCAATCAGGTGGTGAATGAAAACAAACTTGAATTTGGCGTTGCTTTCTGCAAGCGTCTTTGCAAGCCACCGGTACTGTTCATCGCCAAGTGTTTGATGCCAATGGACGCCTTCGGTTTTTGGTTTTGATTGTGAATACCAGAAGGGATCCAATACGACGAACAGGCTGTTGCCCCAATGCCAGGCGTAGTAGTCCTCGATCTGGCCAACTGATTCGATTCTGTCTCGATTGCCCGAGTAGAAACTGTTTCGGTTTTTCAGGTCAGGATAAGGGTTGGGGAAGTATTTCTTGCGTGTATTCACCGACCACGTCCGAGTCGGGTTGGAATTGCTTTTTTGCCCCTGACGTCCTCGCGAGTTTTTGCGTTGGCGACCCTTGGCCGACTCGCCATCGTGATTACCAAGACAGAAAAACAATGGCGTCGAATGACACAGACTGCCAAGATAGTATCGCTGAGCCAGGTATTGAGGTTCGGCAAGTTCCGGACGCACATATTTTCCGGTCATGAATGTATCACCAAGTGCGACGTGGAAGTCGGGGCCATCAATCAATGCATTCCGAAGCGTTCGAAGATAAACGTCACCACTGGTGTTCTCATCGAGGTGCGAATCCGCTTGGACCGTGAATCGAAACGAACTGGTTGGTGTCCTTTGTGTCTGAAAGGAATGCACATCGCTTGTGTTCGTTTGCGACTCTCCCCCGATCCGATACTTGAGCTGATAGGAATAAGACGTATTGGGTTCCAAATTTTCGATTTCAAGTTCCACCGGCTCACCAGCAACCGCCTTAAACGCTTCTGTTTTTTCAGTTAAATCGTTTGGATTGGTTCCGTAGTGAACAACGGCTTCTGCATCTCGGTAAAGAAGGATGCTTGCGGTGACGGACTTGTCGGTTGGTCGACCCAGTAGAATGTCAAAATCATGTTCCGGAACTTTGTTTGCTGGTGGCGGCGTCTCATATCCACCCAGCCTGCTCCCGCCTCCACCTTGTCTTTTACTCCGGTTGCCTCCACCGCGCCGGCGATCCTGTTTCTCAACACCGTAGCGAGTTCGATCGTCCTGTTGAACATCGGGTTTGATCTTTCCTCTCATCCGCTGGTTGCCCGCGCGGTCCTCATTATTTCGCTGAAACGAGCCCGAATCGCCTGTCCTCGTAGCAGCTTTCAATTCTGATTCGTCGATGTTCCCGTCCCGATTACGATCCATCTTTCCGAACATGCGACGGGCGTTGTTGACGGCTTCGTCGCGAGTCAGAATACCGTCGCCATCTCGGTCGATTTCTTTCGCGTGCCCCCGCAGGAAACCGCCCATGGCACTTCGCGAACCTTCCCTCGCGTTCAACTCTTCCTGGGAAAGTTTTTGGTCCGAGTTTTTGTCATAACCATCAAAGGCCTTTTCGGATTCGCCAACCAATTCGTCGTGGCTGATGATTTTGTCTTTGTTTAAGTCGATTTCATCGGCATGAACAACGATCCAAGGTTGCCGAGGCCCGTCCTCCTGTGATTGAGTTGGAGGTCCTTGATTGCCCGGTTGACGACGCTTGTTGGGACTTGCATCCGGTGTTCCTGAATTCTGATCCCCTCCTGCTCGTCGTCCACGTGGTTGGTCACGGTTGCCTCGACCGTTACTTCCTCCCGATCGTTGTGTATAAGACTCTGTCGACTTCCCGCGTGACCCGTTGTCAAACGTAAAAGTATACTTTTTAAAATCTACCGTGGTGTAGCTGACAGATCGCTTTTCACCACGAAGCTCATACTGGACAGAGACTTTCTTTCCGTCTTTGCTCCGCTCGAATCCGGTAATAGTTGCCCCGCGCAGGCCCCGAAGTGCAGGGCGAATTCCCTGGGCACGAGGTTGAGGATCGACCTGACCACCACGTTCGGAAACTCTGCCATAGAAGCCACCGTTGAGGTAGGGATACGCCTTCGTCGAGTGGTAGTGGTAGTTTCCTTTGTCATCCTTGTGTCCATTTAAATTGTCAAGTTTGGAAATCCTGGCTTCGTCTTTGGACTGGAAACCCAGAATTGGATATCCATCCAGTGCGTAGGCGATAGGTTTGCCAGCTCCAACAATTTTTTCAAGATGAACGGGAGGCAGGTGATAGTGGTAGTCGTCGGCGCGGCCGCAATGCCCACCAAATTCATCCAATTCCCCAGCGAGATTGGTATCCGTCCGGCCATCGTTCTTGATCGGGTTAAAGATGGGCACACCGTTGACTGCAAGTGCAATGGCCCCGCGAAAGAAACCTGTCTTGGCCGACATCGGCTTTTCAGCTGGAACCGGCTTGAGCGGAATACGCCAGGCGTTGCTGCCCGAGTAGTTTTGAGGAATTGGAATTTGTTGCTGCCAAGCCGTAATGCCAACCATCATTTCGTGGTCGGGCATGCCGTTGGATTCCACATAAAAAAACTGTTCGTCCCAGCGAGTCTTGATCGACTTGTTTTTCTCAAACGGTTGAAAATGAACTGCGATCCCTGGGTCCTTGCGAATTGAAGTCGCTGCAGGAATTCTTCGCAGGGCAACCTCGGAAAAAACATTCGCTTCGGGCCTGTATTCATGGGCGCGATTGAGTCTTTCGATTTCTTCGCGTTTTTGCCTCACCCAACCCTGATCCAAATTCGAAAGCCGACTCGTCCTGATCTGAATCGTTTTGCCATCCTCGAGCCGTATTGTCGTGTGTTCGGGTTTTGCGGAAACAAAAGAACCTTCAAACGTCATGCCGTCTTCCAGACTCCACTCGCGATTCGATGTGCTCGAACCATGATGATGGTGCCCCTCATGAGCGGTGAGCGGGAACTCAAGCGACATGAAAAGAACAACAACGGCCAGAGCGAATCGGGAGGATTGAGTCAATGTAAGTTTCATTTGCCTTGCCTCTTTCGCGAGTTGCCGCCCTTGCGCCGGTTGCGTCCGGTTTTCTCGGGAATGACGTTATTGACGTTAGAGAAATCAAGTCGAACTTTACCGTCGGGAGATCGTTCGACGCGGTTTCGAAAAATGACTGTGTTATCGAGCGTCAGATCGTCGGCCCAGATGAATTTTGCGCCACCGAAATCGTGTTTAAAGAACGGCTCTTTGGGACCAACTTCGTCCTGTGAAAACTCTTTGGCGTTCTTCCATTTCGAATCGTCGAAGTCGATTGCGAACCAGTTTTCCGGAATAGGCTCAGTCTTGACCTTGGGATTGGTGGTGTCCCGGCCGAGGGGACCATGTGAAAAAGACTTGGCTTTCCATTGCCCGTTGGTCACCGTTCCGTCGCCGAATTTGAGAATGAATCCTCCATCACCAATATTTGTGTTTGCGTACTCCATTCCCGTTTTCGGATCCGCGTTATCACGGGCCAGAACAGCTATCGTCATCGGGTACTTTGGAAGAACGTCGACTGAAATGACGTTATGCGGAATAAACTTGATCGAGTCGACGGCAGTTATCTCGCCATTGATGTAAAGCTCGAAGGTATTGTCCGCGTAGATATTGGCCTTAATCGTGTCTTCCATTCGCGGCTTGCGAATGCTAGTTGTCTTGTTACGCGATTGCTGGCCGATGGCCGTGGCCAGCGGAAACGTAACTAACATCAAAAGTAAAATACTTGATCTTGGGTTCATTTGTCTCGTCTCCGTTTCTTGTCGTCTTTTCGATTCCGTTTGTCGTTACGATTGCGTCCCCGTTCCTTGTTGGATGAGGTGGGTTTCGTAGGATCGTAGTTCGGATTCCTGGTTGGCATTTGAGCGTTGACATCCTTCAGGTAGCCTTTCAGCCGTTTTTCCAACTCCTGCGTCTTCGCAGGATTGGATTGAGCCAAATCGTTTTTCTCTCCGATGTCGCGATTCAGGTTGAACAGCGACGATTTCCCGGATTCATAAAAGTGAATCAACTTGTAGTCGCTCAGAATGATCGACGAATGGGGCCCGTCAGCACTCTGGTAATGGGGGAAGTGAAAAACGAGTTCTTCTCGCGGCCTTTTGACTTTGCCCTGACCAGCGTTCTTTAGAAGAGGCAGGATGCTGCCGCCTTCCAGATTGGATTTGGTTGCAGCAGAAAGTTTTTTGACGCCCGCGACTTCGCAAAAAGTGGGATACATGTCGTAACCGACAATGGATTCATGACACCAGGAGTTGGGTTTGACACCCGGTCCGCGGATGATGAACGGAACACGAATTCCACCTTCCCAAACGGACCCTTTGCCGCCCGACAAAGCTTTCGACTTGCCACGACCACCGCCACCACCGTTGTCCGAGGTGTAAATCAGGAAAGTTTTGTCGGCCAATTCAAGATCATCGAGCGCTTTCATAATCCGGCCCACCCCAGTGTCGAGATCTTCGGTCAAAGCCAGCTGTCCGATGTTCTTCGCATTTCGCCCTTTGTCTTTGTACTTGGCAAGTGTCACCTTCAAGGCGTTGTCCGGTGCGTGAAGGGCGTGCCATGAAAGCTGAATGTAGAACGGCTTTCCCGCTTCCTTACTGCTTTTCATGAACTTGGCGGCTCGATCACACATTCCAAAAATGTCGACAGGATTCGGATCGGAAAACTTAAAGGCATGCTCGTTCCCAGTATTCCCGTCGTGTTCATCAAAACCATGACGCCCGGGACCGCCGCCCTGAATGTGCCACTTGCCAAAATGGGCTGTCCGGTATCCGGCTGACTTCAGTGCTTCCCCAATGGTCACGTCTGACGCATTGATCGACTT
>JAAEPL010000619.1 GCA_024232675.1 Planctomycetaceae bacterium | reverse complement strand
CAGCCGCCCGTCCCTCGCGATAGAAACGCTGCAAAAACGTTTTATCTTCAACTCGATTTCGTGGCAAAACCTTAATGGCTCGCATTTGCTTAAAGAGGGTATGCCGAGCCAGGTAAACCGTGCTCATACCGCCGGTACCGAGATGCTGCCACAGCTTGTACTTACCCAAGAAGAATCCTTTGTATTTCCCGGCCGTCAATTTCTTGACATGCCACGGTGAAATAAAATCGGACTCGACGAGATGGTCGGTCAGTTGTTGCAGATTGATCGGACGGCCATCCGCTTTTTCAAAAAGCTCGCTGACGGTCGCTTTAAGTTCGTCCGAATCACACAAGCCGCTTTTCTGCAGCAGGTTCAAAAAACTTTTAGGACTTACTTCCGCCATATTACGTCGCAGGGCCATTCCCGGTTTGAAAAAGAACCGATACCTTATCGAATGCAGATTAAAAAACCAATCGGTACGCCCCAATACTTAGGGTTAGATTGGATGGTTATCCCCTCCAGGACTAACAAATATTACGTGCCAATAGGCGATCGGGAGCCATAAATACCTTGCAACATTTAGGCGTTTTCGCGAAATACTGGCAACCCGGCTGCGTGAAAACCCGGCTTGCCACAAGCATCGGGGCTGACAATGCAGCCGCACTTTATCGTGAATTCGTGCAGCAAACGCTGGATCGGCACAAAGATTCCGGTGACCAACGAGCGGTTTTCACATGGCCGCCGGAACAGATTTCCAATTTTCAGCCGATTTTACCGGAATCATGGTCTATTGCGGCTCAGATTGCCGGTTCGTTGGGAGAACGCATGCTGAATTATTTTCAGCAGACGTTGGTCGAGGGAAATGTCAAATCGGTCCTCATTGGTTCGGACACCCCTCGTTTATCCCCCCACTTAATTGCAGAAGCATTCGAAGCTCTGGAGACGCACCCCGTGGTGCTCGGACCCTCTCAGGACGGAGGGTATTACTTGGTGGGCATGAGCGAATCGGTCGTAGATATTTTTGCCGGGGTGACTTGGAGCACTTCGCTCGTTTTTCGTCAGACCGTCGAGTTACTGCAGGAAAAGAAGTTACGTTGGCATGAATTACCTCTGCAGAACGATATCGATGACATTGAGGATCTAAACCAATTGGCTGCGGAAATCGCCAGTTTACCGAACCCGTCCGCACAGGACCAAGCATTACAAGTTGCCATCAAAAAGTTTAGTCACCACGAACATGAGTGAAACCTTTGATTTCGGAATCCTCGGCGGCGGCGTCATTGGATTATCGCTTGCGCGAGAACTCTGCAACCGAGGCCGCGTCCTGGTTGTAGATCGTCAAAACGTCGGTCAAGAAGCATCCTGGGCAGGCGCCGGTATCCTTCCGCCAGCCTCCGCGAAGAATGCCATTCACTCTCGCGAAAAATTACTGGCGTTGAGTTTTCAGTTGCACGAAGCATGGGCAGCCGAGCTCATGCAAGAGTCGGGCATTGATAATGGATTTCGAAAATGCGGCGCAATCCATTTAGCGAGAACGCCCGGTGAACTGGCTTCGTTAAATGGACAACTTCTGGAACTGCAGGAAGACGGCATTCAAGTCACCCCACTGACCGCCGAACTAGCCGTCAAACGCGTACCCAGCCTGGCCGCCATCCAACACAAAATCCTGGCGGCGGCTTGGCTACCTCAAGAGGCCCAGATACGTAACCCTTGGCATCTACAGGCGCTGAAACAGTCCTGCATAAATCAGGGTGTGCAATTTTTAGAGAATCAAGGTCATTGCCAACTGCGGCTGCAAGGTTCAAACGTTACCAGTGTACAAACGGAAACAGGCGAGGAGATTTCCGCCAAGCGTTTCTGTGTGACAGCGGGAGCATGGACGGCTGAACTAATTGCACCTTTGGGAATTCAAATCAGCACGGTGCCGGTACGCGGGCAAATGCTCTTATTCAAATTACCCGAGCCCATTTTCACACCCATCATTTACGAGGGTACGCGTTACATCGTGGCCCGCGAAGATGGGCACGTGGTTGTGGGGTCCACATTGGAAGAAGCCGGATTTGACAAGTCCACTAGCGAATCGGGCGTAAAAAGCCTACTCAATTTTGCTAACGGCATCGTGCCCGAACTAAATGAATCCAACTTGGTTCAATCGTGGGCCGGTTTACGCCCTGCATCTTTTGATGGCTTCCCTTACATGGGAGCGGCACCCCACCTCGATAACCTTTGGATCGCCACAGCTCATTTCCGCTCCGGCCTGCTTTTATCAACCGGAACTGCCAAGTTGATGAGCCAAATTCTTTGTCATGAAACGCCACTTTTCGATCTTTCACCATTCCGGATTGATCGTGGGTAGCACCATCCATTAAAACCAAGTCGGCAGATAGCGGATATTAAGTTTCAGTAACAACGTCGATCTAGAAACGTTTTTTTCACTCCCTCTCTTGTGATGATACAATCCTGACATGCATGACGACCTACCCACCATCGCAATTATTGGGGCCGGCCCGATCGGCCTCGAGGCGACGCTCTACGCTCGCTACCTCGGCTATCCCGTGACCCTGTTTGAAAAGGGCGATACGGCTGCGCATGTACGCGAATGGGAACACGTGCCAATGTTCTCTCCCTTTGGAATGAACAGCAGTAGCTTGGGGATTTCAGCGATTCAGGCACAAAACCCATCCCATGTCATGCCGGAAGCGGACCAAACTCACACCGGCAAAGAATGGATTGATCAGTATTTAGAACCGCTTGCCAAATCTGATTTGGTGCGGCCCTGCCTGAGGGCAAAAAATAGAGTTTTGGCGGTAGGACGTGACACCGCCCATCAGAGGCCAACTGACAGCAGGGAAGACGCACCCTTTCGTATCTTGGTCAGCGATGAAACGGAGACACAGCGAATTGAACATGCGGATATCGTGATCGACACCTCGGGCTCGTGGGGACACCCTAATCCCATGGGCATGGGCAACATCTACGCGGTGGGTGAATCACCTGACTTAAAAGAACAATTACCTGACAAAACAAAACTGCAACGCGGGATTCCGGATCTGGCAAAGCTGGAAATCAGCAAGGGGGCTCGATTCGCAATCATTGGTAGCGGCTTCTCAGCGGCCACCAACGTGCTGCAATTAAAAACGTTGCAGGAGCATTCGCCGGATATACGAGGGGTTTGGCTAACCCGCGGAAGGGGGGCCGCAACGGGTCCGCTGGCGGTCCTCGAGAACGACGCACTGCCGCAACGAGATGCGCTGGCCCGCGCCGCCAACGCCGTGGCAAACGATTCCTCATGGTTGGAGTGGAAACCGGAAGTCGAAGTCACCGAAATTCAATGCCTGGAGGAGTGTTTCCAGTTGACCCTCTCAAATGATGAGCAAATCGAGGTGGAATACCTGATAGGAAATACCGGGTCCACGGGCGACTTTGAAATGTTATCCGGTTTGCAAATTCATCGTTGTTATGTTTCTGGTGGACCCATGGCATGGGCGGCCTCCATGGCCGATGCCTCCAGCGATTGCCTCCAACAAACAAGCCCAGGACCCGAGGCTATCAAAACCACAGAACCCAACTGTTTTATTATTGGTTCGAAAGCCTATGGCAACGACCCGCGTTTCCTTTTTGCCACAGGTTTGCAACAAATCCGTGACGTCTTTAAGGTCATCGCCGAACGCGACACACTCGATTTATACGCCACCCTGAAACCGAATCTTTCTACGTAATACCACGGCAACCCTTGAGAGAAACGATCAAACCCTCCACCTCCACGGCACCGAAAGTCGACCTAAACCACTTGGATCAACTTTGGTTTCAGGTCGCCGGTACACGCTGCAACCTGTCCTGCGACCACTGCTTTATCAGTTGCCATCCAAAAAACTTCTCATTCGGTTTCCTTACACTTGAAGAAGTCAAACATCGTCTCAAGGAATCAGTCCCTCTGGGTGTTAAGGAATATTACTTCACCGGTGGGGAACCTTTCCTGAACCCTGAAATGACAGCGATTTTGTTGGAATCGCTGCAATATGGTCCCACCACCGTTCTCACCAACGGCACGGTGTTGAGACAGGAGTGGCTAGAGCGACTGCAGGCAGCCGCCGAGGCCTCTCCTTTTAGTCTGGAATTTCGCGTCAGTATCGATGGATTTTCAGCAGCTCAAAACGACGCGATTCGAGGAAAAGGTTCCTTCGATCGAGCAATGCGAGGCGTTGGCGATCTTGTCCGATTCGGATTCCTTCCCATCATCACAGCGGTGCGCACCTGGAACCCCGCAGACGACATGGAAATCATCAACGGCTTCAAAAAGGTTTTGTCGGATGTCGGTAACAAACGCCCCCGTCTGAAAATATTACCGACTTTACAAATCGGTGCGGAAAGCAATCGAACGCAAGGCTACACTCCTGCCGACCGTGTCACGGAAGCGATGATGAGTGACTACGATGCTTCCCTGTTAATCTGCAACCATAGCCGTATCGTTTCCGACCGAGGTGTGCATGTCTGTCCAATTCTAATTGAGGCTCCGGATGCACTTTTGAGCCAAACGTTAGACGATTCGCAAATGCCGTTCGCGTTACAGCACGGAGCTTGCTTGACCTGTTATCAATACGGCGCCATATGCTCTAATTCACCAGGAAAAATGTTGGAACGAAAACTACCCGTATTACCAACGCCCGCCGTTTCATCTGCTGAGGACAATTCCTCAACCTCATGACCGACCTCCATAATTATCAACGAATTGCATGCTTGGGAGGCATTTACAGCAACTATCTCGCGTTGCAGGCCGCCTTGCAAGATATTGAAAAACGCGACGTTGACGCCATTTTTTGCCTTGGCGATTTAGGAGCATTCGGACCTTATCCCGATCGCGTATTCCCACTGATAAGAGACTATCAGGTG
>JAAEPL010000618.1 GCA_024232675.1 Planctomycetaceae bacterium | reverse complement strand
CCGTATAACAGAGACTAGCTAGATCCATATCTGGATGAGCTTTCAACAGGGCAAGGTAGTCAGCAACCATTTGATTCAATGCCGATTCGGAGCGAGCGCTGAGGACCAACAAATGACTGTTGCGAGCTTCCTCTGGGTGCGCCTCTGCACTTGGAGCATCTGTTGATTCGGGAATCGCTGCCGACCCCAGGATGACGTGCGCATTGGTTCCCACCAAACCAAGCGCCGTGACCGCCGCTAACTTTTGCTCGGCCTCAGGCCATGCCGTTTTTTCCTGTACGATTTTGACTGGCAGCCGTTGCCAAGGAATGTGGGGACTAGGATCTTGGCAGTGTATCTGCGGCGGGATCACATTGTGCTGCAACGCGAGAACAGTCTTAATTAATCCAGAAATACCGCCAGCCGCTTCTAGATGACTAATGTTTGCTTTCGCCGAACCAATCAACAGCGGTTGGTCAGGTTTTCTACCTTTTCCGTAAACCGATGCCGCGGCACCCAACTCCATGGGATCGCCAAATTCGGTCCCGGTGCCGTGGGCTTCCAAGTACTGGACCTGCGAAGGCGCTACGCGAGCATCTCGCAAGGCCTGCTCGATAACCCGTCCTTGTGCTTTACCGCTAGGCGCCGTGATGCCACCGGAAAATCCGTTGTGTACGATCGCACCGCCGCGGATGACTGCCAGAACGCGATCGCCATCACGTTGAGCATCACTGAGTCGTTTCATTACTACGACACCGCATCCCTCACCGCGTCCAAACCCGTTCGCATCGGCTGAGAATGATCGACAACGGCCATCGGGCGAGAGCAACCCCGCCTTGGACATCAACAACGAATTCACGGGAGCTAGGATGGCGTTTACGCCGCCTGCTAGTGCGAGATTACAGTTCCCATCTTGCAGGCTTTTAGCTGCTTGCAAAACCGCTACCAAGGAACTGCTGCTGGCCGTATCAACAGAGATACTGGGGCCTTCAAAACCGAACAAGAAACTAATCCGACCGACACCCGCGCTGTGCGACAGGCCCGCTCCCTGAAAACCGTCAATCACGTCCTGGTCATCCAAGCTAGGCAAGAATGCGTAATCCTGCCCCATGATGCCCATAAAGACTCCCACGTTGTTGTCGGGGAGTGGCGCCAGTGGAATGCCGGCATGCTCCATGGCGCGATAACTGTTCTCTAGAAGCATGCGATGCTGCGGATCAATCCAACACGCCTCTTGTTCCGAGATATTAAAGAAGGCCGCGTCGAAATCCGCGATATCATCCAGAAAACCACCCTCGCGGGTGTACATTTTTCCGGGCTCACGTTCTTTGCTGTAGAACCGATCGATATCCCAACGCTCACTTGGAATTTCAGTGACCGAGTCCACACCGTGTAACAGATTATCCCAAAACTCATCAATGTTTTGAGCACCCGGAAAACGACAGCTCATTCCCACGATTGCGATATCCTCGCGTTCCATGGAACCCCTGGCCGAGGCTGAGTCCTCCAGCGAAGAATCCTTCTCTGTCGCGGCGGTCGAACCGTCTTGAGTAATCAATTCCAACACGTGGTCGGCAATGGCGTCGACGGTGGGATGGTCAAATAGCATCGCTGGGCCGACTGGAAATTGGTCGCCAAGCATTTGCTGAAGCTCGGTACCGAATTCCACCGCCATCAATGAATCCAATCCCATTTCGATCAAAGGGCGACTGGTGTCGAGTGGTTCGGACATCGATAAAACATTTTGCAACGTCTCTTGAAATGTCTTAACCAACAGCGGTCGACGCGCATTTTCGGGTAGCTGTTTCAGTTTATTAACTAAGGCAGAATCGGGCGCTTTACCCCGACGCCGAGCACCCACCAAATTTTCCAACATGGCCGGTGTTTCCCCGGCAGGGCCCATCCGCAAGCGACGCCATTCCACATCCATCACGGTTGCCTGGACGATGTTTGATAACAGCAGTTTTTCCATCACGCTGTGGGCGTCCTCTACCGTTAACGGTGTGATTCCCTGCAGCGCCATTCGCTTGATTAATTTTTCATCATCGGCCATACCTAAGGCCCACGGCCCCCAATTGATACTTAAAGCCGGAAGGCCTTGTTGACGGCGGTGCCACGCCAAGCCGTCAAGGAATGCGTTGCCTGTCGCGTAGTTACTCTGGCCAGGTGAACCCAGCACCGAAGCAGCGGAGGAGTACAACACGAACAGGTCGAGATCTAAGTGCGTTGTAAATTCATGCAACCATTGAGCGGCCGAGATTTTGGGCGCGAGTACTTTTTCAAAACGTTCCCATGTTTGAGATTCCAGCAATCCGTCATCCAATACGCCAGCCGCATGAATGACACCCGCCAAAGGTTGCCAATCCTCATCAAACTTTTGCATCATTGACTCGACGTCCGCTCGCTGACTGACATCGGCGGAATGGACCACTACATCGCATCCAGATTGCGAAAGCGAGTCGAGAAATTCTTGCGTGGCGGTATCGGCAGACCTTCGCGAAACCAACACGACTTGTTTGGCCCCGCGGTCTACTAACCAACGTGCCACATGCCGTCCCAACATGCCCAAGCCACCTGTGACCAGATAACTGCCGGCGGGGTTTGCGGAAAAAGCACCAGAACTGGCTTTCAAGGAAACACGCTCCATGCGCGGAACTAGCAGCTGCCCGCTGCGGATGGCTAATTGGTTATCCCGCGTCTCCGTTAACAACACTTCCACCATGGCAGCCATGGTGTCCGATTGTTCCAGTTCCGCTGTGCGAATATCAACCAAGCGACAGCGAAATTCGGGTTGCTCAGCGCCCAGCACACGCCCCAAGCCCCAATATTGGCTGACGTGGGGATTCACCGACTCCGTCTCATTCGTGGCTACCCCGTCGACCGTAATTAGTTGGAAACCGCATTCGATTTTATGGTGGCCTGCGGCTGCTAAAGCTTGCACCCAATGCAAAAGACCCTGGCAATTCGCTTCGGTTTTTTCCGCAGCGGCATCGGCGTCGCCGTCCAAAAGCCAAGCAATGCCTTGCAACTTAAAGTCCGGATGCGTTTCCGATAGTTGCGCCAACCATCGCTGCCAGTTCTCCGCCTCTCGCGGGTCCATCTGGTACCGGGTGTTGGTCTCCGGATCTACGCTGAATTCACAATCATGCTTTAACGAAATCTGGATGACCGAATTCGAGCGATCCGTTAGTGCTTGGACCATCTCGTTGGCGAACTCCGGCGGTGCTGATTCGCTACGTACGACTAACCAACCCGTGTTTTGAACACGGGAACCGGACAATCGAAATGGTTTCCAATTCAATTGAGAAGCGAGCCGAGCGTTTCCACCTCCACTCATCTGTCGCAGCGCAGCAAGGCTGACTTGCTGGACCCGCAGTTCCTCGAGATGCAAAGCCACACGCCCCTCTTTATCAAACAGAAAGACATCCGCGGTACGATTCGCACCTTCATTTTGAGTCCATTTGGCATAACACCAAATCTCGTTTTCGATGGCACGATAACAGCGTACTTTTTTAACACCCACGGGCAAAAACAGATCTTCGTTATTTTCTTTCAATAACCCCACGGCCAACGAATGCAAGGCTCCGTCCAATAGGGGCGGAGGAATCATATAGCCCCTTACGTCCGCTTCGGTACATAAGTGGCTTAACACCTCACCCGAAGAAATTTGCAGGGCATCAATCGTCCGGAAGGCGGGGCCATAATTCAGCCCTAAATCTTGCAAGTAGTTATAGAATTCTTCCGGTGAAACGGCTTCGTCACAGGCTTCTTGCAAGGTTTCTAAATTGAGTGGCGCGGCCTCGGTGCCGTCATGCGGAAGCAGACTTGCCGTAAAATTACGAACCCATTGATCGGTGTTCGCGGCAGCGGAGTAGGTCTCCAAAGCTTGTTGGTTATCGCTACCTTTCTTGACGACGGTTTGCAGGGCCGTGCGGGAAGCCAATTGCAATGGCTGGTGAAAGGTCACTTCTGAAAGAAGTTGCTCGCCCGCGGCGGCCAAACCCATCTCAATCAATGCGGCTCCAGGCATCACCACATTGCCCATGACCTCGTGATCGGGTAACCAGGCAGGGCTGTCGACATCGACAAAGCCTTCGTAACGGGTCTCCCGATCGGCGCCCGCCAAGGCGATTTTGCTGCCTAACAACGGGTGAGCCGTGTGGTATTCGGCATGATAGGCCCGAGGTTTATCGGGTCCCCAGAATCGTCTGCGTTGAAACGGGTAAGTTGGGATCAGGACGCGTCGGCCAGTGGCATCTTCCTGCATGGCTTCAAAGTCAGGCAAGCATCCTCTTTCGTAGAGACGACCGACCGCCGACAATACCGAGTCCTCGTCATCCACCTTAAGCTGCAAACAACTGACGAGACTAGCAGCCGGACCTTCCCAGACCGCAGCAGCCATGCGTGTTAAAATTCCCTGCGGGCCTATTTCCAAAATCATGTCGCAGTTGTTTTCGGCGACGCAACGAATGCTATCAGCAAACTGAACGGGTTCTCGAATGTGTCGCGCCCAGTAATGACCGTCCAGCTCCGTTTCCGCGGCAAGTACCTGCCCGCTGACATTACATACCAATGGCAATCGGGCTTTTGAGAATGCCACTTCATCCACGATTTGTTGGAATGGTTGTAATGCGGGCTCCATCAATTGGGAGTGAAAAGCATGAGAGGTTGTGAGCAATTTGCTGCGCAATCCATCCGGCATTTTTTCCTGTAACTCAACGATTGCCGACTCCGTGCCACTCACGACAATGTGCGTACCATTGAGTGCCGCAAGCGACAGGTCCGGATAGGAATCCAAGATCGGTTGCAAGCGATCCAACGGTGCAAACACTGCCAACATCTTTCCACCGGCCGGCAATTCACCGATCAAGCGACCCCGTTCGCTGATTAACCTTAATCCATCTTGCCAGGACATCATGCCCGCTGTGCAGGCCGCCGCGTACTGTCCCACGCTATGACCCAGCACCATGTTGGGTTCTAAACCCCAAGCCTGCAGCAATTTCACCAAGCCCATTTGCACCGCAAAGATGGCTGGCTGAGTCCAATAGGTGTTATGAATTCGCTCATCGCCACAAAACAAAACATCCAGCAAAGAGCCTTCGCGATATGATTTAAGCCACGTATCGCATTCATCGAGGGCTGCCCGAAACAGTGGCTGATGCTCATACAGGTTCCGCGCCATTTCAGGATACTGCGAACCTTGCCCAGTGAACTGCCAGGCAATTTTGGGTTGTTGACGATTTCCCTGAGCATTGGAAGCAGCGGCGGTTTCTCCTCGCGCGGCCGATCGCAGCTGTTCCATTGCGTCTTCCCGAGTACGGGCCACCACCGCCAAACGGTGAGGGAAGTGACTGCGACCCAGCATGGTCGTATGGCTGACATCGGCCAGGGCCAACTCTGGATTAGTCAACGCGTTGGCGTACTCCCCGGCCAAGCAGCAAAGCGACTCTTCCTGCTTACCGCTCACCAGGACTAAATGTGGACGGGTGGTTTCTTTGGTGGTGGGTCTGGGGTCCGCGGCTTGCGGCGGCTCCTCAATAATTACATGCGCATTGGTCCCGCTCATCCCAAATGCACTCACGCCCGCAATCTTACTTTGCAAATCGGGCCATTCTGTCATCTCGGTCAAGACTTTGACGGGCGTGCGATCCCAAGCGATATGTGGATTGGGATTTTCGAAATTCATTTGTCCGGCAATGCGATTATGCTGCATCGACAGCAACACCTTCATGATGCCAGCCATCCCAGCCGCGGCTTCCAAGTGGCCAATATTAGTCTTCACCGACCCGACGAAAAGCGGATTGTCGGCAGTTCGATTT
>JAAEPL010000617.1 GCA_024232675.1 Planctomycetaceae bacterium | reverse complement strand
ATGCATTTGGCGGTGACGAGGCGCATCCATCGTTTCGGGTTCCAATGCCAAGTGAGCTGCGAACGGAGCCCAGCAAAGAAGGAATGGTCGATCGTCGGAAGCCAACTCACCTTCCAAGAGCTGCGAAACCAAGTTGGCTTCGTAGTCGGTACGGTATTCGTCTTTGATACGCAAGAAACCTTCGACGCCGGTGCCAATTCGCCCAAAATTGCGATAGTTCCCACTGGTCATGCAATAAAAAGTGTTCCAACCCTTGGGGAATATCGATTGCCAAGTCTCCTGCTTTTCTTCGCTCGGCGAAAATCCGTCGTGTAGATATTTGCCGACCCACGCCGTGTTGTAGCCGGCTTGTTGCATCCAGCTTCCCAGTTCGTATTCACGATCAAAAACGTCATAACCACCGGAAAAACCATTCGCCGAACGTTTATTAGGGTTGTTGACCCGCACTTGATTGTGGTGAGCGTATCGCCCGGAGAGCAAGCTGGCGCGTGAGGGTCCGCAAATGGGCGTCGTGACATGAAAGTTGGTGAAGCAAGTTCCATTCACGGCTAATTGGTGTAACGCCGGAAAACGGATTTTATCAGCGGGTTGTTCTGGCCAAGTGGAAAAAAGTGACTCACAGTCTACGTCGTCGGTGTAAATCAGAATGATGTTGGGGCGGTTGGATGCCGTCTCATCGGAGGTAACACCTGGCATTTCGTGCGAACAGCTGGTCAGCTCCAAAACGACACCTAAGAAGACGCTTGTCAGTCCCAGATAAAGAAAACGCGAGTTCGTCATGGATAACCAATGCAGTAGAAAGGTTTGTAAATCTTTTGGAATTTAAAGATAAAGAAAACTGTATAGAAAGGCCTTTTAAGTGACGAGAGCAACCTGTTAGCTCGTTCAATATTTCCTCGGTAAACAAAAAAAACCCGCCACAACGAATCATGGCGGGTTTCGTTAGTT
>JAAEPL010000616.1 GCA_024232675.1 Planctomycetaceae bacterium | reverse complement strand
TTAAGTGGGCCTGCCTCTGTCACCTGTCAGAACATAACAACGAACCCGCGATCGCCGCCGAAGCTTGCCGTCGTGTGGTAGGCGACAACGTCCAAATTCACGTTGCCAGTCGCCACGACGCCTCCGACATCATGGAAATTTGAAGGCTGTCCGCATCACTCATTTCGCGGCAATGGAAATCGCTGCGTCATCACAGATCTCCGCCTCCCACAGCCTGAATGAGATCACCGAGAGGTTGTATTTGATCTGTTCCCGGAGAGGTCAAAAGAAACTCGAAATCTCGATCCTGTGTTTCAATCAATACTTTGATCCGCATTTGGTCTGCAATCCCCTCTGCTGAAGAGGGTGGTCGCGGCAAGTGAATATGTTGCCAACCGGTACGCCCCACCAAGTCGTGCAATTGTCGCAATACCTGCTGGTCTAAATTGCTGACGTCTGTCACCGTATCATTTTTCAGTGACCGTGTTTCTAGTTTGCCATCCGCAAAAAGCGTCTGCTTTTCCATCAAGCCGGCAAACCCGCCGCTGCGTTCTACTGAAATGCGTTTGAACTTATTGATGATAGGTGGCCATGGTTGCCGGGGACCTACCGCTTCAAGGGAAGTCACCTGGACGCTCCAAGCAAGTCGGTTGCGCCGATCCGGACGTTGCACCAGACTGCCGCTTACGACGACTTTTCGATCCTTCATTTTGACAGCATCTCGCTCAATCACCGAATTCAATTCCAGATCTAACATACCCTGATCGGAATAGACTCGAGCACTCTTCAACCGCTCGTTATCCTGTTCAAATCGACAGCGCAATACGCCCCGCATTTCAATGAGGATTTCCTGGGGGTCATCTTGCTCTTGAAATTCAAATCGATCGCTGCTGATGTTGGCGAACATTGGCAATCCCAGCAAACTGATCCATAACGATGAAAACCCGATCATTTGTTTCTCCTTGTTCGAAAGCAATCGGCATTCCATGATGCCAAAAACACCTGTGACTGGGCAAGACATTTTTCATGCGTTAAATTTGAGGAAAACAGCTAACAGGTTGCTTCCTCAGAGAAATCATTATGTACCTAACGCGAAGATTTTGGATTTGCCTGTTGGCCTCTTTTCTACCGGCACTAGCATGCGAATCCGGACTGGCCGACGAACCTGTATCTTTCCGCACGATGACATGGAACATCTGGCATGGCGGTCGTGAGGATGGCGAAAAAATTGGCCCGCAACGCGTCGTGGATATTATCAAGCGAAGCGGAGCGGACATCGTCGCCATGCAGGAAACCTATGGTTCGGGAGAATGGATCAGCGAACAGCTTGGTTTTCACTTTCACCCCCGCGGCACGAACGTCTCGATCCACAGTCGCTATCCCGTGCTCGAGGATATCTCCGTGTTTGAAGAATTCAAATGCGTCGGAGCGCTGTTAGAACTACCGGGGAATCGCAAACTTGCGTTCTATTCCATTTGGTTGCCGTATGACAGCGAGATCTGGATGGAAGGTACCCGAGACGTCAACGATTTAGACGCGATGAAAGCCGCTTGTGATACTTCACGTAAAAGTCTGGAAAAAATGTGGGCGTTAATTCAGCAGCGACTCAGCGATGCCAAGTACGCGGGAGTACCGATTGTGATCGCGGGTGATTTCAACAGCATGTCCCATCTCGACTATATCGCACCCTTTCAAGACCAGTTCGACGGTGTGGTGATCGACTGGCCCACCAGTCACATTCTAAGCGACGCGGGATTTCAAGATGCGTATCGCCAAGCCCACCCCGAAGTCAATCGTCAGGACGATCGTACCTGGACGCCTCGATTTCCAGAACAACAACAAGATCGCATTGATTTCATTTATTACCGCGGTTCCCAACTGGAACTTAGAGATGCCGCCGTCATCGACGAACACGCTCAAGGGTTTCCGTCCGATCATGCCGCAGTCGTCAGTGACTTCGTTATGGCGAACCCGACACCGAACCAAAAGCTTCGCTTGGTTACCTACAACATTAAACATGGTTTAGGAAACGATGGACGTGTTGATTTGGATCGCACCGCCGCTTTATTGAATAACTTGCATGCCGATTTCATCGCTCTACAAGAGGTCGATAACCAAGTAAAACGCAGCGGTAAAATCGACCAGGCGCAAGCATTGGGTAAATCTCTGAATATGCACGCGGCTTTCGGTTCCTTCATGGACTATCAGGGCGGTGAATATGGATTGGGCCTCCTCTCCAAGCACCCGATCGTGGCATCCCAAGAGATCCGATTGCCAACCGGCAATGAGCCACGCGTGGCTTTGGCTTGTCAAATCCAACTGCCTGATCAACGTGAAATCATGGTAGTAAATCTACATTTTGATTGGGTCGAGGACGATAAATTTCGATTTCAGCAAGCCCAAGAATTGGCCAGCTATTTGAATTCACTCACAATGCCTTACGTATTGATGGGGGATTTCAACGACCAACTGCAATCACGCACATTAGACCTGCTCTCGCGGGGTAGTTTGGCTGCTGTCAAACCAAAACAGGATCGGTTCACGTTTTCATCCACCGCACCGACCAAAGAAATCGATTTCATTTTCGCAGCCCCCGAGAAGGCTTGGCAATTGAAATTCAGCCGCGTTTTGAACGGCAAGTTAACGTCTGATCATCGACCGGTTTTGGCAGTCGTAGAACTCAATCCTTAAACGCAGAGAGCATGGCTTATTGCAAACGTGATTTCAGGGAAGCAATATGCGCCGGCGTGACCCGGCAACAACCGCCAATAATACTCGCTCCAAGTTGCCGCCATACTGCAGCCTGCGTGGCAAAATCATCGATCGCTTGGGAACCACTCCAAGTTCGTGAGTTGGCGTCAAAGGACTCGCCTGAATTGGGATAAACGACAATCGGCTTGTCTGTTTCTAAGCGGATCCGTGGAATTAATTCGGGTAAGAACTTGGGCGGAGTACAATTAATACCGACAGCCGTGATCTGCTCGTATGGATGGAGCTCTCGGATCACAGATCGAATTTCCGTTCCGTCGCTGATGTGATTACCATCACGGCAACTGAAACTGATCCAAACAGGAATGGCGTTTGAGTTGACCGCCAATTGAGCCAACGCCGTCGCTTCTGTCAAACTAGGCACTGTTTCGCACAACATGATATCCGGATTCTCGCTGGCCAAAATTTGCCAGCGTTGATCATGGAACTCCATTAGACCTTGCTGATCCAAATCGTACTTGCCGGTATACTCAGCCCCGTTGGCCAAAAAAGCACCGTACGGACCAATGCTGGCGGCGACCTGAACAGTGGGTGAATGCCCTCTCGCTTGTTTTGCCAGGCGAATGGAAAGCCGCAATAAATTTTCTGCCTCGGTCGACGTCATTCCCGCTTTCCTAAAACCCGGCAGCGTCGCTTGGTAACTTCCAGACGTGATCACCTCAGCTCCGGCGTTGATAAACGCCTGATGAGCAGCAACGATCTCGTCGGGTTGATCGCGTAGCAATTTGGCTGACCAAAGGTCGTCGTCCAAATCGTGTCCACGCGATTCAAGCTCGGTCGCTAAACCACCGTCCAAAATTTTCAAAGGCGGGTATGTCGTTTCCACGTTTGGCAACGTCTCAAAAGTTAATCAATGCGGAAGATAAAGGGGTACGCGACCGCGGCAAAAGCCTTGGTGTCCGCTCGTCCACCGAAGTTTAGTCTTGTTAAATGACACCGAGTAGACGGCCACGGCCACAGAGCTTAAGGGGGCGATATCTGACTTTCGTGGCCTGCTAAGCTCAATTCACGGGTTAGTTCTGATGTCACCGTGGTTGGCATCCATGGCACTACCAGAAGCGATTCGGCATTTCTCAAAAGCTTGATCTTGAGGGGTTTTTCAGATTCAAAGCAAAGAATAGACTCAGCGTAAAGTGCTATCAAAAAGAACGAATCTCATTCGGCCGCCAATTCTGTCAGCCTGACCCGAAAAACTTAACGGAAACCGCCCCCTTACCTTAGTGAGAATTGGTGTTTCTGGTTTTTTTGATGTTTCTCTCCCCGATAGGAAAAGTCGATACAATGGGAGCGATGATCCAACGTGGTCGCGCTGCATTCGTAGCGAGACTCGTTTATCTGCAGTAGCACCAAGACCCCTGTTACTCTGGATTTCCAATGAAATTTAATAACATATTAGAAGCCGTCGGTCGTACGCCGATGGTCCGATTAAATCGAATCAACCAAGGTTTGAAGCCGACCATCTACGCCAAGGTGGAATACTTCAATCCGGGTGGCAGCATTAAAGACCGGATTGCCATCAACATGATCAACGAGGCCGAGAAGCGGGGTGATCTGAAACCCGGCGGCACGATCATTGAAGGCACCAGCGGCAACACCGGTATGGGCTTAGCGCTCGTCGCCGCCGTTCGCGGCTACAAAGTCATTTTTACCACGACGGATAAACAGTCCAAGGAGAAGATCGACTTGCTCAAGTCGCTTGGCGCTGAAGTCATCGTGTGTCCAACCGCCGTGGAACCGGAAGATCCTCGTTCTTATTATTCGGTCGCCAAAAAACTGGCTGCAGAAATCCCGAATTCTTATTACCCCAATCAATACGACAATCCAGACAACCCCGTGACGCATTATATGACGACGGGTCCAGAAGTTTGGGAAGACACCGAAGGGCAGATCACGCACTTCGTCGCCGGCATGGGGACGGGTGGAACACTGTCGGGTACCGGCCGCTATCTCAAGGAACAAAACCCAGAGATCAAAGTGATCGGTGTTGACCCGATCGGCTCACTGTATCACGAATATTTTCATGATGGATCAGTAGGCAAAGCGGAGCCTTACGTCGTGGAGGGAATCGGTGAGGACATCTTCCCCTCAACCATGCATTTTGACGTCATGGATGATTGCCTGCAGGTGACCGACCGGGATTGTTTCGTGGTGGCTCGTCGGCTGGCTAGACAGGAAGGTATTTTCTCGGGAGGTTCAGCCGGAGCGGCGGTCTGGGGTGGCTTGGAGTACGCCAAGAATCTCAGCGAGGACGATGTGATGGTGATCTTGATCCCAGACACCGGACGCCAATACATGAGCAAGGTCTTTAATGATGAGTGGATGAGAGACAATCAGTATTTGGGACCTGCTATCAAGGTCAGCGCCGGCGAGTGTGTCCGCGCCAAATCACGTTTCAAAGAATTACATTGTTGCTGCCCTGCTGACAACGCCCATGCCGTCATGGCCAAGATGGAAGAGTTGGATATTTCGCAGATGCCCGTATTCGAGGACGACCGGCCAATGGGCTCCATCACGGAGGACGAATTGGTGAATATGGTACTGCAGGGTTACGACCTGAAAAATACAGAAGTTCGTGAAGTCATGGGCTCTGCTTTTCCGATCGTGGAACCAGATACGTCGATTGACCAAATCACCGGCATCCTGCGTGGAGACACGCCCGCTGTATTTGTTCGCATGAATGGCGCTCTGGAGATTATCACTAAGTACGACGTCGTGCACACCATCGCCGCGGTTACCGAATCGGGCGAAATGGTTAGCACAGGCTAAACCGGCGTTCTCCGAAAATATATTTTCTACGTGTGTGTTACCGCGCACCCACTGCCACCCGACATCATTAACCCCTGATCTAACGTGCCAAAGAAACCACTGAATATTTCGACACGTGCCATTCACGCCGGCCAACGGCCTGATCCATCGACTGGCGCAATCATGACACCTGTGTACCTGACTTCGACCTACGTGCAATCTGCCCCGTCAGAGCATTTGGGATACGAGTATTCGCGCAGCGGCAATCCCACCCGCACAGCGCTGGAACAGAATCTAGCAGCTTTGGAAGATGGTGCTTATGGATTGTGTTTCGCTAGTGGGCTGGCTGCCGAGAACACGTTGCTACATACACTCTCCTCCGGTGACCACATTGTCACAGCTCGAGATGTTTACGGAGGCACGTTCCGCTTGTTTGAGCAGGTATGGAAACAGCTGGGAGTGACGTACACCACTGTGAACGCCTACAACTTGGAAGAGATTGAAAGGGCAATGCGGCCTGAGACGAAATTTGTCTGGCTGGAATCACCCTCTAATCCGTTGCTCACATGCACGGATATCGCGGCCGCATCTGAGATTGCTCACGCCGGTAATGCCAAAGCCATTGTGGATAATACTTTCGCCACACCGATGCTCCAACAACCTTTGAATCTGGGGGCCGACGTCGTATTACACTCCGTGACCAAATACCTCGGTGGCCATTCCGATGTGATCGGTGGTGCGTTGATTACCAACGACGACGAAATGCATGAGCAACTCCGCTTCTTGCAAAATGCGGCGGGTGGTGTGCCCGGGCCGATGGATTGCTTTCTCGTATTACGAGGGACCAAAACATTGCCCGTGCGAATGCGACAACATTGTGAGAATGCACGCCTGATTGCCGATTATCTGCTCGATCATCCGGAAGTAGAACGCGTTTACTATCCCGGATTAGAAAATGACCCTTCGCATGAGGTCGCTCGTAAACAGATGCATGATTTTGGCGG
>JAAEPL010000615.1 GCA_024232675.1 Planctomycetaceae bacterium | reverse complement strand
TTCTGTATTGCCCAAGGCGAACACTAATCCCAAGGTTAGCGTTCCGACACCCCCAAATACGACCAACAACGTCGCTAAATTACGGTTTTCCGTAACTGGCGACGCGTTTGGTTCAGTGCTTGGGAGTTCCGCTTGTGACATCGATTTTTATGAGGGAGTGGGATTACCAAATACTTGGCACAATGCCATTCAGATTTGGGTGCCGAAGTTTAATCGTTGGTCTGGTTTTCGTTGCCCTTCGATCCCTGCTTGGGATCTGCCAGTGGGTGACTGATCCGTTGGGCAAGTTTGAGCAACTGCAGGAACGCGGTTATCATCCCCAAAGCCAAGCCAATCACCGAAAACAGGGGGCTTGTCTTAAGGGAATAGTCCAACCAATATCCCAGCAAAAAGCAGATTCCGATTGTGAATGCTACCGTCGATGCCTCAGATGCTCGGCCAATTGCCTTGGCCATCGCAGAGCGATCGTCTTCCGGAATTTGCTGATGCACAGCGAACCCACTTAACCTGTCTGGAGGTCTAAAACGCACGGCAGAATTTACGGGCCACAATCTAACCCTGCAAATTTGGCCGGTCAACCGACATTGGGAAAATTTTCACAAAGTTTTTTGGTGATCCAAATACCTACCAAATGTTGGGTTTCAACGCTGCGACTGAGAGGGAGTAGAAAATCGGGAAAAGGCAATTTGAGGCAACTTTAGGGGGTCGCGAGGGCCCCGTGGAAATACTATTAATCGGAAGCGAGTATTTGTCGTAAGTTCTTTTATATCAATTGCTTGCGATTTGCTTGCAGGGTGTTTTTTGGGCCCAAATTCTTGCAAAACTGACACTTTCTGACTAGTATGTCGGTTAGAGGACCCACAAAAGGCGGTAACGGTTTCGATCTGTTCACCGCGGCGGCAGGGGCGGGCTAAGAGATTTCTTGGCACATCGGCCTCGTTTGCCAATTTTTCGTAAGCTGATTCGGACGGTCAGTTTGATAAATAACACCTCCGGGGTGAAATGGAATTCCCAAGGGGCACTCGGCAATTTGGTTTGCCGGGGATCTCGCCATGTAACGACAGGCCTTACGCCAGGTGGAATTCTTGACTACTGCATCATCACTTCGTTCTCAAACTGCCAAAAAACTCGCCGAGACGGCCAAAAAGAACGGCGTTCCGGGATGGCACTCCATGAGAAAAGAACAGCTCGTTTCAGAGCTGTTGAAACTCGCACGCCAAAAGCAACGGGCCAAGCGGCCGGCCTCCACGCGAGGCAGCAAGGCTGCTGCAAAAACCAACTCCAAGACAGCGACCGTGAGAATTACAGCCAACAAGGCAGCGGCTGGCAACGGTCGGAATGGGGTCAGCAAGAAAAAGTCGGCGAGGAAACCAGCCCACGTTCCCAACGAGCGGATTGTCAGCGTGATTCGAGAGGAGAATCGACGCCGAGAGCAACTGAAAGATTTAGCTCGAGTGACCTCCAGCGATTGTAAATCGGATCCCGTCAAAGACCGGGTCGTGTTGCTGGTCCGGGATCCGCATTGGGTTCAAGCTTATTGGGAGATCACGAAAGCAACCGTGCAACGTGCCAGTGTCGCCTTCACCGATCGATGGCACGAAGTTAAACCGATCATTCGGCTGTACGAAGTTACGGAACAGCAGCAGACCCATGCGGTCGAGCAACACATTCGCGACATTCCGATTCACGGTGGCGTTAAAAATTGGTTTATTGATGTTCCGGATCCACCCAAGACTTATCGGATTGCCATCGGCTACCTTTTGCCGGAGAAGAAATTCTACTTGATTGCCAAAAGCAATAAGGTAACAACGCCCATCCCCAGCAGCAGCGAGACGGTCGACCATAATTGGACAGACATCGCCATGAATCATCAAAAGTTCTATGCGTTATCTGGTGGATACGCGGAGAACGCCGAACACGACGATTTGCGAGAGGTGTTCGAAGAGAAGTTACGTCGTCCGATGTCGACGCCGATGTTCGCCCAGATTGCTTCCTCCACCTTGGGCGGCGTCAGAGGCTTTGAGTTCGCAGTCGATGCGGAGATGATTATCTACGGGACGGCTGATCCCAACGCCACGGTCACCCTTGCCGGCGAACCCGTCAAGCTGCGTAGCGATGGCACTTTCGAAGTTCGTATGTCGATGCCGGATCGTCGCCAGGTATTGCCGATCGTAGCCTGCAGTCGGGATGGCACTGAGCAACGAACGACCGTCGTTGCGATCGAACGCAATACGAAAGTGATGGAGCCGATCTCTCGAGACCTCGAGGATACCTAATCTACACGCAGATGCATGGATGTAGCGTATGGTGATTTTCGATCGATACAACTTGAAGCCGCGCATTGGGAGGCTCCCGCTGCGTGGCTTTTTTCTCATGCTATGCGGGTGGCTGGTCACCAATTGCGGGTTATCTAAAACGCAGGCCGATATACTCTTGCCAGGGCATAAGCCGGTTAAGCACGTCTTGGTTTTTGAAGATTTGTCACCTCCTCCGGGGCAGCGTTTAATTGTGGGGCCGACTCGTGGACTTGGCGGATTCGAGGAGATTAAACCGGGGGAGCCGTTTCGCTTTTCCAATAAGTACGGCACTCGTATTTATTTGGTCCCAGTAGATGTTCCGGCGCAGGCGTGGGATCAGGAATCGCTTCATGCCTGGCCCAATGCGATTCCACCAGTCAGTGAAATAAACAGCGTGCTGATTGTCAGTTCAGTTGCGGACGTCATTACGAAACTTCGTTATGAAGGCATCGTCGACGAGCAGCCTGTTATCGGAGTCGTATCTCAGGTGAAGCTGGATTCGTCGGGGAAGGTTGTCAGTTCGACAACGTTCTTGTTGACCATGCTATTGCTGGCCGGCGGTGGGTTGGCTCTTTGTTTTTACGCAACCCGTCGGCTGAGGGCGGATTCTTTGCAGCGGCCACATGCGGAAGAGACCAAAGAAGTTGCCTCCTCGTGATTCTGTATTTTGTATGTTTGGTATTAACACTGGCAATTGAATCGGTTGCGCTCCTCATTTGGTCGGCTTTCCGAGGGCTGCCCGGTCGGACTTTCGATCTTTGTTTATTGTTAGTCGGTATGAACTGCGTAACACATCCCTTGGCTTGGTGGGTCCTCGCTTGGTGGAATTCATCCTTTTTTTTCGCCTTGATGGGGATAGAAATTGCCGTGGTTTTGGTGGAGGCGTCGATCTTGAATCGTCTAGGTGGTTTGCCGTGGATTGCGGGGTTTTTACTCAGCCTGACGTGCAATCTGGCTTCTCTGTTAATTGGCGTATCTTTAATATGGTTACCTTCGTTCATCTGATACGCACTCAACGCCGGACGCCTCTTTCGAGACTTGGCGACAGGCAATGGGATCCCACTCGGGCGTGTTGTTCTGTTGCCCTCGGGGTTCCAATCGGAACGTCCATCGACCCCCTCGGGTGGATCGGATAAAATTTGACGGTTTCAATTTATGCCACCCGCGGAATTCAATGAGCCTGCTCTCTGCATCCGGTTTACGTAAATACTTTGCTACGGAGCCCGTCTTGGATGGGGCGACGTTGGAGATTCGTAAAGGTCAGCATGTAGGTCTAGTGGGCCCTAATGGGGCAGGCAAAACAACCCTCTTAAACATTCTTATGGGTGACCTCTCGCATGACGCTGGGGAGGTCAATATCGCACCCGGGGCTCGGGTCGGTTTTCTTCGGCAGCGAACGGAATTCGACCCATCGGAAACGGTCTGGCAGTTGGCAGAGAAATCGCTCAAGCCTTTAATGGATATGGCGGAGCAAGCCAACCGGTTGGCTGAAAAGATGGCTGCCGCCAGCGCCCAGGAACAAAATGAACTGGCTCGCAGATACGATGCAATCCATACGGAGTTGGAGCAACGCGGCGGGTATCAAATCGATTTCAAGATACGTCGAATTTTGGGCGGGCTGGGGTTTGGTAGCGAGATGGAGCAAAGACCAGTTAGGCAGCTAAGTGGCGGTCAACAAAATCGATTGCTTCTGGCGTCTTTACTGCTCGAAGAACCTGACCTGATGTTTCTCGATGAGCCTTCCAATCACCTTGATATCGAAGCGACCACGTGGTTGGAGAGTTTTCTGGCTGAATCGAAACAGGCTTTTTTGCTGGTCAGCCACGATCGCTATTTTTTGGATCGGGTAACCCATACGACGCTTGAGTTGGTCAATGGCCAAATCGATTCTTTCCCGGGTAATTACTCCAAGTATAAGACGCTGAAAGCCCAACGCCTGGAGGTTCAGTTACGCACTTTTGAAAAACAGCAAGAAGAAAAAGACAAGCTCATCGACTTTATTCGTCGTCATCACCATGGACAAAAACATGCGCAAGCGGAAGACCGGCGAAGAAAACTGGAGCGTTTAGAGGCTGCGGAACAGGCACCCGTGCCTCGCGAGATTCCGATTCCGAAAATGAAATTCCATGAAGTAAGTCGAACCGGTGACATCGTGATGCGAGTCGATGAACTCGCCAAGTCATTTGACGAGTTGCTTTTTAATCAGGTTAGTTTTCAAATTGAGCGGGGCCAACGCTGGGGGATCTTGGGCGCCAATGGGACCGGGAAAACCACATTATTGAGATGTCTGTTGGGGGAGTGTCCGGCAGACTCCGGCAGCGTAAAGTTGGGGGCGGGTGTTGAGGTAGGTTACTTTGACCAGCACCTTAATTGCGTCGACGGCAACGCCATCAGCGCGGAGGCAATTCGTCCCCAAAACGAAAGCACTACCGAGTTGCAAATGGATGACCTCGCGCGGCGGGATTTGTTGGCTCGCTTTGGCATTATGGGTGACACGGCCTTACAGCAGGTACACAGTCTCAGTGGTGGTCAACGCAATCGTGTGGCCTTGGCGAACTTGGCCGCCCAACGCGCCAATTTTTTAATTCTAGATGAACCGACTAACCACTTGGATTTATGGGCCCGCGAAGCCTTGGAATCCGCAGTGCGTGAGTTCGAGGGGACGATTCTGCTGGTTAGCCACGACCGCTATTTTTTGAACCGTGCGTGTACCCACATTCTGCTGCTCGAAGGGCAGACAACTCGCGTGATTGAAGGTAATTATGATACCTATCGTATGCTCAAGCAGGCCCAAGCCACAGCAGAAGCCCAGCTCGCAAAAAGTTATGGATTGACGGCCACGGGAAAGAAAAAGGGCCGCTCAGCAAATACAGCGACAAAACGGAAGCGTAAATTTCCTTATCGCAAGGTGCTCGATTTGGAGCGCGATATCGCCGCCTGTGAAGCGGAGATTGAAGCGTTACATTTCCATTTGGCTGATCCTGCCACCCATCGCGATGCGGACGCGGTCAAGGCAGCTAAAAGTGAACTGGCTGATCTGAACGAGCGAATGCAGCAACTTTATGAGCACTGGGAAGAAGCAAGCGAACTTAACTGAACGGTACGGTTTGGCGGAGTTGCGCGAGCCGCCTGGTTTGGGGCGCAGGGGATGCCTCGGAGAATCTACGGGTCGAGCAGCCTTGTCCGACCTCTGAAGGGAGTGGCCTTGCCTGCAAGCGGCACGTCAATGCCAGCAAGGCCTCGTGGCCGGATAAAAAATTTTCCAATTTCGGGGACAGCGGGAAACTTTGCGGCTATTGTCGGGGTTTTTATTTATGACATAACACTATTTTCCCGGGATTGCAGCTGAGATGAAATATCTGATTGTGGGAACGCTGGGTCTTTGGTTTAGTCTGGCAGGCTTGTTAACCGCCACCGAAGCGCAGCAGGTTTTAACGCGTTCCGCAGTAGCTCGCGCCGCGCCGAATTATATGGGTGTCTCGTTTGGTGATCACGAGAAAGTTCGTAGGAACATACTGCGCATGTTCGGAGTGTTTGAGCTCGAAGGTTTCGCAGAGGTTTTTTTTCCGGTCACGACGGAAGGAGTTGTGGATCAGTCTTGGGGCTCAATCACTTATGTCCCAAACGAAGCAATCGCTGGCGTGCAATCGGGAAGTTTGACGACATTATCGCTTGCCGATCACCGTCTGCTGGAGCCCGGGCAACCCTTGGGTCGTCTTAATAACGATCGTTGGAGCAAACTATGGGAGGCCTCTAATCTACCGGATAACAACAGCATTCCACGCTGGTTGAGTCCCATTCTGTTTCCAACCCTCGACGAATCTTGGGCCAAGCATCACGGATCGGGCCGTTGCACTTTTTCTTCATTCGATGACGTGGACCGAGCGGATGCCATCCTGAACTCTCAGCCTCTCAGTGAGTTGCTGGACGAACAGGGGCTGTCGGTCATTGATCAATATGGCGTTGCGATTTTTAGTAGTGACTTCAAACCATGGTTGCCATTTGCTGGTTTCCAGCCCGCAGCTAATGACCAGCGTGATTCACTCGGCAAAGCCGAGGCGATCTGGTTGGAAAAACTGCAAAAGGTTTGGGAGTCCGCGGCTTTTGGCATGGTGGGCGTCAATTACCACACCAAACTCTTGGAAGTCCAAACGGAAATGACCCTCGAGAATGAGGATTTACTCGATGGTATGTTTGACATGGCAGCCACGCAACAAGCGTGGCAACCGACACTGGGGCTTGAGGCTCAAGATTTGTTGGCGGCCGGTTGCCTGCAATTGGATATTTTTCCTACACCGGCGGCTGCTCGTTCCTTGCCATTGTACGTGTTGCAGCAGGCCTCGAAGAAAAAGGCACTTCGCTTCTTGCAGGGGAATCTATCCCAGATTGCGGGGGAATTGACGGGCGATGTTTGGAAACACTTGAGTGCCGTGCGTCTGGCTTTGTACCAGAACCC
>JAAEPL010000614.1 GCA_024232675.1 Planctomycetaceae bacterium | reverse complement strand
GATTCCCAACGGAATCGACACGGACCACTTCGTTTTTGATATGGAGAAACGGCGGGCTTGGAGGGAAAGATACGCGATTCCCATGGACAGCCCTGTTTGCGGCATTGTGGCTGCACTTCGTGAGGAGAAGAACCACGAGCTATTTTTGAGCTTGTGCGATGACGTGGGTCAGAAGATTCCAAACGCGCAATTTTTGATCGTCGGGGAAGGGGCTTGTCGGGCGCAGATTGAAATGCTGCGGGAACGCTCTGCATGTCGGGACCGTATTCACTTGACCGGTAATTCCCACGACATACCGGGGGTGCTTTCGGCGATGGACCTGTTTGCTCTCACCAGTCGCAACGAAGCCAGCCCGGTATCCATCCTCGAGGCCATGGCCGTCGGTTTGCCTGTGGTAGCGCCCCGCGTCGGTTCCATTTCTCAAGCCGTGCTCGAACAAAAAACGGGATTTTTATCAGAGGCTGGCGACCAAGCAGGTTTTTGTGAGCATTGGTTGCGGTTGCTGGGAGACGCTCATTTGAGGCAGCAATTTGGCGCGGCAGGACGCACTAGGGTGCTGCAGTACGGCTCACTGGATACGATGACTGAGGGGTATACCGACCTCTTGGAATGCCTTTGGCGAGGTAAGTCAAGGACCGCTTCCCCGACGGCCACGGAGGAGAATAACGCCCCTTCTAATATAAGCCTAACGACCGATTCATCTTACGCCTCCGGCACGATTTCTCATTCTGGTTGAGTGAAGTCATTTACTCTGGCCAAAATATTGGGAAGCGTAATACGTATTGCAGGCCATGGTGTTACAATATCGTCGGTTTCGGTCTCAGGCGTAGGGTCAATGAAAGCTGTCACAATCCCCGTATTGGTGGGCATTGCCAAATTGTTTTCGGGTGCCACGCTGCGCTGGGTGGGATCCCAACCTGACACGTGCCAACGGGTTTATTTTGCGAATCATACAAGTCACTTGGATGCCCTCATTCTTTGGGCTTCCCTGCCACGTCAAATTCGCGCATTGACACGCCCGGTAGCGGCCAAAGATTATTGGGTAAGAGGCCCTATTCGTCGATATATCTCGGAAGTGTTCAATGCCCTATTGATTGATCGCGACAAGATCAGGGTGCACAACAGCCCAATCGATATGATGATCAAGGAAATTGGTGACCAATACTCGTTGATTGTGTTTCCGGAGGGTAGTCGGAACACCGAGAGCGAAATGCGAGATTTTAAGAGCGGGATTTACTATCTCAGCAAAAAAAGGCCCGATTTGGAACTGGTGCCCGTTTACCTGAACAACATGAATCGTATCATGCCCAAAGGCGAATTTTTGCCGGTCCCGTTGATGAGTTGTATTACGATTGGCCAACCGATGTGGTTGGAAGCAGGAGAATCGAAAAACGACTTTTTGAAGCGAGCTCGCAACGAAATTATTAAGTTGCGTGACTACTAATTAACTGAAATTCCACAGGGCGTAAACTCGTTGTTCGGCTTACTTGATAAAAATACGGCGATCCTTTTGTTGTCAAACCTCGCGGTTTTGGCATCACTTTTTGGGATAGGCCGCTATTTGAAAAAACGATCTTCCGTCGATATCGACGCCGAGACCGTTCGCTCTTTCAGTCGTAACATGATGGCCTGGATGGTCGTGTGCGTGGTACTGGCCCTGGCCTTGATGGTGGACACCGTTGTTATTACGGTCATTTTTTTCTGGTTCGTTTCTTTTTGGGCGCAACGAGAATTCGTTACCCTGACCCCGACTAAACCGAGTGATCACCGGACCCTATTCTTCCTGATCCTTGTTTTTCCAATCGCCCAATACATTCTTGTGGGGATGGGTGCTTACGATTTGTATTCCATTGTCATCCCGGTTTACGGCACGCTGTTTATTGGTGCTCGCATCGCCTTTGCCAATGATCCCGATGAGTTTCTTGAACGCACGGCCAAGCTGCAGTTTGGTTTGCTGATTTGCGTCTATGCCCTAAGTCACGCTCCGGCATTATTGACGCTGGATATGTTAATGACTTGGGACAGCAGCGACGGCCAGTGGGTGCAGTGGATGGGAGCTAAGGCTGGTTTGCTGTTGTATTTGGTGGTGATTGTGCAGATCAGCGATATGACGCATTTTATCGCGGATCGCACGGTGGGTCGGCATGTGATCGCACCTAAGGTAAATGAATTCAAAAGTTGGGAAGGTTTGATGACTGCCATCGTGGTCTCGGCCATCGTTGGCTTGTTGATTCAAATGTTTTTGCCCGTGACTCCATTCCAGTTACATGGAGCAGCGGTGATGGCAATCATTATTTCGGTCATGGCCAGCTCGGGCAGTATGACCATGTGCGCTATCAAAAAGGATCGAGGGATCGCTCGGCATGGAGGCTTAGTGCAGTCCCGAGGTGTGTTAGACCGCATCGCCTCACTTTGTTTTGCAGCTCCGATTTACTTTCATGTGACCCGTTTTTTCTTGCAAGTGGGTGGCATTGAAGACATCGAAAAGGCCAACGAACGACTCGAAGCAGTTTTCCAGATTAGCTGGCAAACTGGTTTTTGGAACTAAATCTTAATCGCCTCACTCCCCTACCCTTTCAGGATCGACGTGGAAGAACCCAACTTGAAAGCCTCGCTGGAGGCTCATGAAATACAACTGTCGACGAAACAAACCAAGCTGATTCGACAGTACTGTAAAATGCTCTGGGAGGCCAATCAAAACGTCAACCTGACTCGGCATACTGATTTCGCAACGTTCGTGGCGCGGGACCTTGCGGATGTGCTGAAGCTCTCCCAGCTATTGCCGGAGAATCAAGAGATCCTCGACATTGGATCTGGAGGGGGAGTTCCCGGGGTAGTATTGGCCTTGGTTCGCCCGGATTTAGAAATCTCGCTCTGCGAATCCGTAGGAAAAAAGGCAGCCGTGCTTAAATCCATGATTGAAAAATTGGAACTGCCGGTAGTGCTTTACCATGACCGCGCCGAAAAGGTGCTTCAAGATATGCGTTTTGACGCGTGCGTGGCACGTGCCGTGGGTCCTATGTGGAAATTGCTTACTTGGCTCGACGAAAGCTGGCTAAATGCCCACCGTTTATTGGCTTTTAAGGGCCCGAGGTGGGCTGAGGAAGTCACGGAAGCCAAAAGCCGGGGCCTCACCAAGGGGCTGATTATCAAGCCAGTTGCCAAATATCCCCTGCATTCTACGGACCAAGATGCCGAAGCACTCAATAGCTTTATTATTGAGGCGAAACGAGCGATTGGCTGAAGCACGAGTTTCCGGAATCTGCCAAATTGGTAGAATGGGGACCCACAGGCAATCTAGAGGCCTTGAGTTTTTTGTCGAAGTTCCACCATTGAAGTCATTCTAAGATCATGATTGAAGTAAAGGTTCCCGAGTTTGGCGAGTCCATTCAAGAAGTCCAAATCGCCCAATGGCAAAAAAAGGTCGGCGAGTTTATCGCCAAGGACGAAGACCTGGTAGAGCTGGAATCCGAGAAAGCATCGCAAGCGTTGCCGTCACCCGAGTCGGGCATTATCAAAGAGATTTTGCATGAGGATGGCGCGTTCGTGCAGGTCGGAGATGTGATTGCCAGGATGGAGGCGGCAGACGCTCCGGCAGCTTCTGCCACGCCAGCTGCCACACCTCCGGCAGCGGCCCCGGCAAGGGTCATGCCTGCCGCAGAAAGGCTCTTGCACGAAAACGACCTGTCACCGGAGCAGGTTACTGCCACCGGTCCCGGAGGTCGATTGTTGAAAGAAGATGTCATGCGACAAGCGGCTGGGGATGCCAGGCAGCGCCAGGCGCCTGTCGCTGCTGCCGCCCCCTCGGTACCCACGCCGGCATCGAAAGCTCAATCCGAGATCGATGAATTCCATGATGAATTGGAAACCTTGGAGCGAGCCGATCAAATCAAGCCGATGAGCATGATTCGGCGGACCATCGCGAAACGTTTAGTGGAGGCCCAAAATCAGGCTGCTCTTCTAACCACCTTCAACGAAATTGATATGCAGCCCGTCATGGAGTTGCGAAGCAAATACAAAGAGCAATTTCTTGACAAGCACGGAGTCAAACTCGGCTTCATGTCTTTCTTTGCCAAGGCCAGCGTGGAGGCCTTAAAACGCTTTCCGGCTATTAATTCCCAAATCGACGGGAATAACGTGGTCTATAGAAATTACTGCGACGTCGGCATCGCCATTGGTGGTGGGAAAGGCCTTGTGGTACCGATCCTGCGGTCGGTGGAGCGACTTAGCTTCGCCGCTATCGAACGCACCATCGGCCGATTCGCGACGTTGGCACAAGCTAACAAGATTAAGCCAGAAGATTTGGAAGGGGGAACTTTCACCATCAGTAACGGTGGTGTTTACGGTTCACTCCTTTCCACTCCTATTGTGAATCCTCCCCAAAGTGGGATCCTCGGATTGCATTCCATTCAAAAACGTCCGGTTGTGGTCAACGATGAAATCGTCATTCGCCCGATGATGTACGTCGCCTTGACTTATGACCATCGCATTGTGGATGGACGGGAAGCGGTGCAGTTCCTGAAAACCATCAAGGAAGTACTGGAAGAACCTGCTCGTCTATTCTTGGAAGTCTGATGAGCGATTCCCACGCAGACGATGCGTCCACTTCGCTGGCTGAACTTAAACGAATCGTTGCCGAGTTTGTGGCGGAGCGAGATTGGAAACAGTTTCACTCCCCCAAGAACCTCAGCATGGCGATGGCCATCGAAGTAGCCGAATTGATGGAACACTTTCAGTGGATATCGATGGACGAGTCCCGCGCGGTCCCCGAGGCTAGTGAGAAACGACGGGAAATTGCGGAGGAAATGTCCGACGTGTTTTGTTACTTGTTGGCGCTGGCCAATGAAATGCAAATTGATATGACATCTTCTCTGCAACGAAAGATGGTGAAAAATCGGGCGAAATATCCGTCAGACGTCTTTCAGGGACGATATGGTACCGAAGACTTGGAACGCGATTGATGCGTTTTCCATGGACCCTTCGTCGGACTTCGCTGGATCTTTGATTTGCCAGAGAATGCCTGAGGTAATGAATCGGTGATCAGCTTCAAAAAAACTCGGTACTTTGAATGAAAAGCTGCTGGCGCTTTATCGATACCTAGTGTGAATCGCGGGGCCAATCCGCTTTGCCAAGAAAGACGCTCATGAATACGCCGCCAAAAAATTTCAAGAACCCATGGCCACGCATGGCTGTGGCCTGCATTTTGACTGTCTGGGCCGGAGCTAATCTGTGGTCGGGCGTATTTCGCCGTGAGGAGATATGGGTGTTGGATATACCCAGTCGCACGGTAGGCCTCTTTCTTTCGATCCTTTTTGCTGTCCTGCCCCTGGTGATCGCCATCTACCTTTTTTGGAGCATCGTGGTGGGGCCCAACGATCCGCAAATGAATCGGAACAGCAAGAACTCCAAAACCTCCTAAACCTGCCCCGGGGAGAAGTTACCTAGCCTTCGTCCCCGCTTCTGTTCAGGTTTTGATTACGTTTTCGGGTCGTCGTCGGTCTTCCGTTTGTGGAATTGCAACAGATCCGAGAACGATCGCATGGGCTCTTTGCCGTCGACCATTTCGTCGGTAATGGGAGTCACTGGCTTGGGTTTGCGAGGTCGTTTGTGGTGAGGTTTCCCCCGACCGGCGTAACTGCGTTTCTTAGCCGGCCCACTCGTTGCCGCTGGACGTCCGCCATCGCGACGACTGCGACTGCGGCCGCTGGCAGCTTGTTCGGGACGCGGTTTACGTCGTTCCCGCTTGGCCGATTCCGGGCGAATGGCCGTTAGCGTGACTCGCCGTTTTTCGCAATCGACATCTTGGACCCAGACGCTTAAGACATCGCCAACGGAGTAATACCAGTGAGGGTCGCGGACGAATCGATTGGCTAGTCGACTGATGTGTACCAAACAGCTTTCGCCAATTCCGATGTTTAAGAATACGCCAAAGTCGACGACGTTTACGATTTGTCCGCGTAACTGCATGCCCTGCTTGAGATCGTCGTACTTCAGGATGCCTTTGCGGAATACCGGTGCGGGTGAATCCTCACGGGGATCCTGCACAGGATTTTTGAGTGACTTGAGAAGGTCGCGCAATTTCAGCTCGCCGACGCTCAGTTCTCGCGCGAGTGCGGTGGTATCAAGATTCTTGATGTCTTGCACCAGTTCTCGCCGACGTGTTCGCTTTTCAGCTATTTCCGCGGGCGAGAGTGTCGGTGGTGCTTTTACGGCCACTGCAGCAGGGACCACCGCGGTCGATGCTTTCTCCGTAGTTTGGGCCTCATCAGCCACTGGGGCTGCGTCGGCGGTCGGTACAGCTGTCGCTTCAACAGGAGAGGTTGCAGCGGTTGGCTGCGCGTCGGTCTCTACGGCGGCAGTTTCGGCCTCTGCGTTCAGTGCGGCAGTCTTCTCGACCTCCGCG
>JAAEPL010000613.1 GCA_024232675.1 Planctomycetaceae bacterium | reverse complement strand
TACTTTTCGGTTTGCTGTTCGTCGTTTCGTCTACTTCGCTCATTCTAGTTCCTACAAAATCTTGCCTGGCTTTGCTGTGCTCGCTGGTTTCTGAATCCCTATTCGTTCGCCAGCGACACATCTTGGCAACTTCATCAACGAATCGGTGTGTTGAAGCATTTTCGGTCAATATGCAGCTTTTGTCTTTTCAGATCAACATAGACGACAGTGAGATTTCGGACGCCACAGGCACGCGGTGACGAAATCGCCAGAATGGACTCGAAACCAAACATCCTAGGCAGCAACGTTTAACAGCGCGGCGATCAGAACAATCAACAAGGTGCCAATTGCCCAAATATGTGTATCAGTGAACGCCGACGGATTTCAAACCGTAATCATTCCATTTGCCGCTGACGCGATAAGGGAAAGCAGAACAACACCGAATGTAACTCTCCGGGGAGCTCGTAAAAATGGTTCAAAAATTTAAAATTTTCCGTTCCGAACAAGCTCTATCGCACTCATATAAGATAGGACCCGACCGAGAACTGGGAGTTTCGTATTTTTTGGAATGCCGCCTAACGACCAAGTTAACCGGGTTGCAAGTAATGATGTTCAATTACAAATTCCGACACCAACCGCAACTCCGGTGCATTTCCTTGTTCTATCTTCATTTAATCATTGCTTGCACTCATTTCGCGATTCTCAAAAGCCTGCGATCTCGAATCCGTGGTGAAATCTCCTCGCCGTTCGTCAGACTGGGACCCAAATCCACGCCAAGTTCAGCGGGTGCCTTGCCGACCCATTCGCTTTGACGGCCCTCCACGCCAACAGCCAAACTCTTGGGGTCGAACGTGAGCGTGGCAAATAACGAATCCCGGTACGGACAGGTGTACGA
Organism: Planctomycetaceae bacterium; assembly: GCA_024232675.1. GTDB lineage: Bacteria > Planctomycetota > Planctomycetia > Pirellulales > Pirellulaceae > CAJQPP01. The sequence goes on along the minus strand of JAAEPL010000613.1, from coordinate 12,208 downwards.
GATCCAAGGATACTTGGCATGCACCTCCTGGGCGTAGCTATCGTGACGGTAATTCCCCCCGACCCATTGGTAAGATGCGGAGTTCACATGCATGTACGTGACGCCCTTGATGCGTAGCACTTCATCGATGTGCGAATGACCGTTGATCACCAGAATTATTTTGTCTGCGGCATCTCCCAGAATGCCCTGCATTTCCTCCGCGTTGTCGACGGCCGAATAACCGGCAATGGGTTGATGGCTAACAATAATGATCGGACCGTCCAGATTTTCCAATTGATCTTTCAACCACTCGGTCTGCTCCTGGCCAAAATACGAAGCGTAACCACCCTTATGCGTTGGTGACCCGGGATCATTTCCGTCCAGAACCACCAATTGAAGCCCATCAACATTCTGTGTGTAGTAACGTCCCGGCATTCCCCAGATATCGAGACACTGTTCCTTGGTGTGTCCGTCGTCCGTATCGTGATTGCCAATGACATGCAGTGACCGCTCGTGTGCATCATTGAACATCTTGATGACCTCGCTGTTCTGCGCATTGGGATAGGCGAAATCTCCAAGTTGAATGATGGCATTCGGCTGACTCGTCGCCATTGCCTTCACGAATGCTTCCGTACGAGCGATTCCATCGTGCATGACGTCGTGATGCAAGTCGGCTATCACGCCAATCCGAACTGGTTTCTCTAATCGTCCAATAGCAGCTGCCGATGTGCGAGGCAGTGCCAGTGCCAATGATGTGGCGGTTGCCGCACTGAGAAATTTGCGGCGTGTCAGACGATTTACAATCGCGCCGCCGAAACAATCACCAACCGAACGTGTACTTTGCATAGCAGCATCCATTACCAGTAAGCATTTGAGATATAACGGTCAGAATAACCGAGTCGCCGAAAACGATCCACCATTCAATTGCCGCGATGTCGGTGACTTCAGTTCAGTCGTTTGTTATCCGACAATTTCACGGTTGTTTTGGATTTCAGCTTTCAGTGCAAGCACACGACCAAGTTTGCCAATGATCATTGTAACAACTTCCACAAGGGCTACGCCAGTTAAGATATTGGCCAGTACACCGAACCAATGAATCGTGATTCCGTTGAGTGAGTGATTCGTTGCAGCTGGGAATGGCCATCCCTGAAGCATTATGTGAACTCCAGATCCGAAATCGCGTTGAACCAGTTTCACGATTAAGAATGCGGCGGCGAACACAACCACTACGAACAAGTCGCCAATCTAGTATCTGAACCGTTGTTTCATGGAGGGGCGACTCGCGAAGTGAAATACTGCCGATTCGGATAACGCTCGAGCTCAGTCACGCGGCTTGCCCGCGTTGACTGCGGCGCCTTGTTTGACCGATGCTACTCCGGGAAACTGAACGGATAGAGTTTAGCGTTGCTTATCTTAAACTTGAGCCGAATTTTATCGGCGACGGTCTTCTGGCTCCAATTCAGGTACCCGTCGGTCACCGTTTTTGAAACGAGTTCAGCCTCGACGATCCCCTGACCTTTATCATCGACAACACTTACCTTGATCGAGCCGCCACTACCCACGTCCCCCGTGATCACCGAGCCGGAACGATAGATCTGCAAGCAGAAAAAAGCACGCGCAAGTTCGGCTTCGCATGCATCCCATTGTCATCACGCGTGGTCTGATGCTCCTAGAAGCGTGGACTCATCAGAAAAGTCGCAACAAACAATATAGTAAACATTGCCAGTGAAGCAGAAACTGCCCATCCATCAACCTTGCCATCTGATTCGCCCAGTCCAAATTTCGTGCCAAGTCGATGCCAGATCAACAATCCAAATGGAACGGTGACCACTCCGAAAAGCCAAAGGAGCCAGGCTGGCGATCCATGATTCATCATATCACCCGCATCGCCGATGTTTTCAAACGACCCAATGCCAATGTACGCCCCATTCGCAATTAGGCAAAAGCCAGCGAAGAATCGCACAAGATAGTCACCTGGTATTTTGAATTTTCGAAATAGGCACCAGGTAAAAAGTGGCAGCAAAACACCGAAGATTGGCCCTGCCCATGTGGTAATCAACGGACTGGGGTTTGGTGATACATCAGTGCGAGATATCGCCAACGGATGGAGAACGACATTTGTGACTGTGCCGCCAGTAAATGCGGCAGCAATTATATGCCCTAGTTCATGAACCGCCATGAATGCCAGCCAGCAGAAGGGCATGAACGAAGTGATTAAGATGACTTGGCTCACTCGTTTCATGCAGCTTCCTCGAGCGTGATACTAGCAATCGCTGCAGTGAGGTTCGCCCGACATATCGGAGCCAAACGAACGCATTTAGCGATTTAGGTTCACAACACCATCGGCGTACAGTGCATCAATCACATCACGACGACTTGACGCGATACCCTCAAGTATAACATCGCCATTTGATATCACAAAACTTCCATCCATTTCGGTGACACGCCAATCCGTCCCAAGATCGTAACCATCGCGAACACCATGCGAGCGCAAGCTGTTTTGGAAGCGACGAAGTAGTGAGTTGAATTCACGCTGGCCGTCATCACCAAGTTGGCTCCAAGTATCGGGATTGACCATTCGTCGGCACGTGTAAGTTGAGTTGAGCGGGATAACGGTTACGATCACCGAGCCGGAACGAGTGCTTCATGACTTCAAAAGCTTGCGCAAGTCCGGGCGTGCATCAGATTGTTATACCACAGCACTTGTTCAGCAGCTTGACTATGGCTTCCATGTAAACCGACCATAGCGGACCGCCCCCGAAGGAAGGATCAGCAATTCTCGCCAATTGTTATTGTCTTCGATCATGACACTGGCTCCGCCTCTTTTAGGGTCAGGAAAGGAACGCGTCACAAACCCATCTGGCGACCAGTTGGGGTCGTCGCCACGCCCTGCTTTTCGCTTGCCTTTCCCGTCACTTCCAACAACCCAGACATGAAAGGTTGCCGCAATTAGTTGATCTCTTTTCGGGTCTTGTTTTCCTGTGAAGCGGCTCATATGGGTCATCTCGACGCCTTCCCAGTGGGCAATCCATTTGCCATCAGGCGACCACGATGGCACTTTCTGTTCAATGGGCAAATCCAGGGTTGCGTCCTTTTCCGTTGCAACTGGCGAAATGGGGTTCGCATCGCTGCCATCGAGATTACTCAGCCAAATTCTGTAGCCGCCGCCTCGATTCGAAACAAAAGCAATCTTCTTTCCTTGTGGCGAGACGACGGGCATCGCGTTGCTGAATTTGATCTGCTGAGCATCACTGAACAGTCGTCGTGACTCCATCGTCTCCGTGTTCATGATCCGCAATTGGCTGCTAGCTGCCGGATCCTTAGTACCCTCGTCCGGCGTGGAGACCATCCATACCAAATGCTTCGAATCAGGCAGCCACGAAGGAACACGATTCCGCCCGGATTGCGTGAGCGGCTTGTGCTTTTTTCCATCGGGATCGCAAAGCCAGAGGTTCAGGCCCCCGTTGCTCTGTCGCACATACACAACCTGCTTACCGTTTGGCGACCAGGCAGGCATCATGCAGTCATGTGTTCCGTCCGTGATCCTACGCCGGGAAGATCCATCCTCCTTGACGCGGTAGAGTTGCAGCTTGCTGTTCACCTGAGCGTAGCTAACGATGATGTCCCGCAATTGCGATTTTACAGGTGGCCCTTCCGAGCCAGTTGCCCTCTCCGCCGCTGCGGCTTGGTCGGGCACAGCCTCCTGAGCAACAACCGGAACGTTGGTTTGACAGCAAAGAATTATCCATGCCAACATCGAACATAACGACAGACGTGGTCGCATCATCATCAATCATCCTTTCAGCAGTGAGTACGATTGAAAAGCCTGCACCTTGGTGCCGACGCAAGTGGCACAATGGTTGGCACAACCGGGCCGCCGCGGTTGCTGTTCCATTTGAAAACGCGCTGGCGGCTCCGCGTTCATGCCATGCTTATCCTGCGTCTACAATTTCCAGTTCAGAGGGAAGATTGTCGTATGGTAGTTCGTCGTGCGATTCTCTTACGTTGCGATAGTATTTGACCCAAAGCCCTCGTCCCCAACCAATTCCTCGAACTCCAGGATGCCAGAGATCGTATTTTGAGTGGCGACTGTCGTCAGGCAATGCAATCAGGATCACGAAATTTTCTCCGACAGTATCGTACAGGCACCAGAGTCCTGTCTGTTCATCAATAAAAGAATTAAACGCCAAGTTGCCGACATTCTTCTCGTTAGTAAGAACTATTGCGTCGGAATGATGGATATCATCTTCGCCGCCATTCTTTTTTGTGAATTCCACTCGAACCCGCCGTTTTTGGAACTCGGTTTCCTGCTTTGTGTAAATTTTAATTTGACCATGAATTGCAGAGGTTTTCTTGAGAATTAATTGGTACTCCCCATCGTCAAACTGTCGGGAATCAGCAACATCTCCCCTTTCCTTTTGCAAAGCGATTGGCCGAGCCGAGCAAAAGTCCGTCAGCGCCACGGTGGCAACAAATAGTTCAAACACCAAAATTACCTTAAGCATTGCAAGCTCCTTTAATCGGGGAGATGGTATCCATCGCCCAGGCCTTCTGAGCGGAGTAGTATTAGCATCAAGAGGTTATCCTCTGGGTTTCTTATGCGAGGCAAAAGCCTTTTAACAGCATGAAATGTGGAAGGCATTGCTCAAGCGATCCGCTGAAGCAGGATAACGACCGAGTTCACCGGGCCGCGGCGAACGACGTTGATTTCAGCACCCACGCGGCCCGCGGCTTCGGTTCAAATTGGTTATGCAGTCTGAATGCTCAGGTCCAGCTTCGCGTACATCGTATTGTTATCCCGCGATTGGAAGGGCTGCCGCCACCCAAATGATGCCGCCCAACACTAAAGAACAAATCCCAATCATCGTAATGTACTGAGTCGCTTTTGGCACTGCATATTGAGCAAACTGTGAATGCCAACGCCACGGTAACGCGAGTAAACACATTGTGGTGGCAAGCAGAACCCAGCCAAAGACGCCAAACGCAACGGAGCATTGCATTCGGGGAGCATTGGTCACAAAAGCGAAACCAGTAATAAGGCGAAGTGTAAGTTCAAAATAGTGGAGACGTGCTGAGCTGGCAAAGCCATTTAGAAATCGGATTGCCTTATTGGGCATGAGCAAAGCAGCCGCCCCAAGGGCCGCCAGATAGAGACCTGCGGTAACAACAATGATGAGCGAAATTGCTTCAAGCATCAGCCTGCCAGCGGGATAAAGTTTACATTCAGCCGGTCGCGACGAATGATTGTCCATTCAATTTCCGCGTGATTCGCCGCTCCGGTTCACGCAATTGTTCGTCGATACTTTCTTGGTGGGACGGCGACCTTGCCGTTTGGCATTACAAGTCAGTTGCGGCCGATGGATTCGGTGCCCTGAGCAATTCAAGGAATTCAGATTTACCGATTCCCCCTGCTCGCCATCGCAAAGCATTACCTTGTGAATCCGTAATGATCGTGACTGGCGCGCCGCCGACGTTGTAACGGGCCAACACCGCAGCATTGTCTGGGTCATCCACGTCAATTGCCACAGGGATGAATTGCGCGTTGACCGATGTCATCACCTCATCATCAGCCCACACTTGACGTTTCATTACTCGGCAGGGAGAACACCACTCGCCGGTAAAGTAAAGGATAATCGGTTTGCCAGAGTCAGCGGATTGTTGCTGAGCCGAAGTGTAATTGTCAGCCCAAGTGATGTTATTGGTGGGGACGTAGAAGCTGTACCAAGCGTACGCAAGTGAGACAACGAGGAATGTCAGCCAGAAGCATCGCCAGAAATGGAATATCTTCTCTCGGTCCGGCGGTAATTCGGAGTTGCCGGACGATGGTAATTGGGATGGCGTTTCGTTCATGGATGCGTGTGGGCTCCTATTCCGTGGGCGACGAACGACCAAGATCTCCGGCCCGAGTGGAAGGTTTGATGAGCGAAGCGAACGCGCGATGCAACTCGGCTCCGGTTCATCGAATTGTTATGCGACTACTATTGCAGGATGGTCCTGGGCAGATTCAAGTTTTGCACCATTTAATGGCCCATCCCGTTGCTAGACCAATGGACGGGCCGAAAGTAAGGCCATAAGGAATAGCGTCAAGTGCGGCTCCCAACACAATGCCGATCCCGGCACCAAACACCAGACCATAAAAAACGAAATGAGTCAAACGCTTCGGGGGGGGATCGCATTTCTCAGTTTTTGATTGTTCGTTTGACATTTACGCTCCAAAGTCTATTTCGAATCGGCCAGCACCCCAGGTAGATATTCGACGCGAACGGAGTAATCTTGGGAAATTTCGTCGAATCCCGTGTTAATAATTTAACGCCGACAAAAAATTCGCCGAGCCACATGACGTCTACGGTCACCGGGTCGCGGCAAACGCCACTGATCTAACCAAACCGCGCGGCCCGCAGCTCCGCGTGCAACGGTTTGTTATGTCGTTTTTTTCACTCGTATCGCGTTGTGTTTAGAGAAGGCAACAGGGGCGGTGAATGCCGCGAGGGTGGCCTGACTGGCATCGGCATCGTGGACCCATAATGTCACTATGGTATGAAATTCACACGATCGTTAAACATCAACTTCGCGGGCTTCAGCCTATTCGTCCGAAATTACAAACGTCGCCAACACACCTCGATGATCGGACGGCCACGGACCATCGTATTGAATTTCGGGAACGTAAACCGGTTTGCGTCGGCCTTCTGATAGGTGTTCCTTATTGGTGAATTTCTCGCCAACCGTGGCAGCGGATTTCACACTCACACCTTTCCCAGCAAACATCACCCAGTCGATTCGATCGAGGATTTGATTCGGGCCCTTGTCGCCGTCGTAGGGACGACGACCGGGAGTGCCGTTATCGTACGGCGGCGTCCATGTGTAGCCGGGGTGAGTGACTGGATTCGGGAAGATCGTTCGGTATGCGTCACGCATCCCGGCGTCGGTGAATGTCTTTGATCCACGCCATTGGATCGGAAACCGCAGCGGCATCTTGGTCGGATTATCGACCCACCGATCTGGGCCACGCCGCGCGTATTCCTCGGTCCAATCCAAATGGGATGATTCGTTAAAGTCACCCAACAGAAAAACGGCGTGCCCGGCGTCGAGGTGCGGCTTAAGTCGCCTAAGCGTAAGATTGTATGAACCGGGGGTGCTCATCGATTTGAGCACTTTTTCTTCAAACTTTTTTGGGTCATTGTCGACTGTGCCCGCTTGAACATGTTTCATTACGACATCAGGCCCATAACCATTGCTCGGCCACCAGTGCGCGACGTGAATGTAGACAAACTTGCCGTCAACGATCTCAACCCGATGCGCGATCGAATCGCGGCTTGAGTTTTTCGAATTCAGCGGATCGGCTGAAACCGGGAACCGTGAGTAGACTTTACCGAATCGATTCCATTTCGAATCGTGCCTCTGTAGTTCAATCAGAATCGGATCATTATCGATCGAACGTGGCTCTGTCGTTCCGACGATATCGGCTTTCATCTGCAAAATCAGCTTGGCGATATGCTGATGTCGAGGCTTGCGATAAAGCGGCGATGTTCTACCGATCTCCCGAGCCGGGTTGCCACCCTGCAGAATGTTGAGGTTCAGAATTCTCAGATGGGTTGGTTCAACGGACGCATCCGACTTTCGCTCCTGGCCCTGTAGTACCGGAGTGCCAAGTGATGTGATCACCATAACGCACGCCAGAAATGCTGCGATTTGTAGTTGTGAGTATCGCTGCATTCGTGACAAGCGATCGTGGATTTGCTCAATGCTGGACATGTGTTCTTTGCAACATAACGACAAAGTTGACCGAGCCGACCAGTTCAGTACGCGTCCCAATTGTATCAAAGGCACCACACCACGGCTAATCGGCTCCGGTTCAACGCTATGTTATCCAGACAGCGGAGGGACCAGCTAACCAACAGTACAGAATACGACCCGGGAAGTCGAAAAATTGCCAATACTTCGACAAGTTGTCATGGATTTTCTGCAATATAGACGCCTGCTGTTCGAACTGATGATGGAGCTATTGCATGAAAGGAACAAATATGAAGTGCGTTCAATGTGATTCGATAAACATTGTCAGAAACGTTCAGATCCTAGATCTAGCCCCCGGCGGTTTTAGGAACCTTAAGGCTGGAGTTGAGAAACGCCCAAAGGCAATGATCTTCAAGGACATGCGGGCAGTCGACATCCACGGCAACGTCTGTGTCGAGTGCGGTTTCGTTATGCTGTCAGTTTCAAAAGGTGGAGCACAGAGGCTTCGGACCGATAAATCCACCGCAGAGAAGACTTAGCATTTGGTGCGATTCATGCAGATCAACGCAACTTTGGACAGGCCTGATCATGACGTCAAAGTCAATCTGAATAACGTCCGCGATGACCCAGCCAACCAGTCAACGGGAATCACCATTAGTTTCCAAGACCCAACGCATTCGCGTTACCGGCTTCGGTCCAACGTATTGTTATCCGTGTGCCAAACGTATCCGTCGCCATGTTTAAATTTGTCGGGATGGTCGACGATAAATCCGCGAACACCGCAATTCGCAAGATACTTGAAATCACGTTCATCATCGACTCCATAAATCCACACCTCAAACCCGTCCGATTTGGCCGTATCAATCAGTGCTCCACTCGCGAAAATCACGGGCAAGACCAGATAATCACAATCTAGCTCTCGACAACGATCAATGATTTGCGATTGCCTGAAAAGAACTCTCAGTCGGTTTCCAGTATTTCCCCATATTGCAGTATACCCCAGCGAATATCCGGCATCCTTGTAATCCAACAAGACATCGTAGGTACCGAAAATTATCACTTGATTGTCTGACAGTTCAGCCCGGTCAATTTTGTCATTAATCCATTTCAAAACCTGTTCGTGGATTCCCTTTGCTTTCACATCGAGGATCCATTTTACGTTTTCTGAGCGGAATTCACTGAAGATGTCATCCAATGTGGAAATATTCTCTGGCGGTTCGACATTGACCCTGACAGTTGCGAGCTTATCTAGGCTTATGTCAGCAACATAGCCCGTTCCATTCGTCCTTTCGTCGAGTCTCTCGTCGTGAAATACCACCAGGCGGTCATCGCTGGTTGCGCGGATGTCAATTTCGATCCAGTCGACGCCAGCGCTGATACCATTGGCAATCGCGGTGCGCGTGTTTCCAATTATCAAATCGCCGACAGAAGACTTGATTCCAGACCCACGGTGTCCAATGATTTGGGGGTGTTCACCCTCGAAATCGATATTAGCCTGGTGATCCCACTGCAGTTCGGCGAGTGGCCAAATTGCTTGAGAGGAGAAGTGAAATCGAGTGAACAGGAGGTAGACGGGCACAAACGCAAGAACTACCAAAAACAAGGCAGATAGCATTAAACGCCGTTTCCATTTGCGTTTCTTTGTTTGCATATATATTTACGACGGATAACGGCAACGATCACCGGGCACGAACGAAAAACATTGTTTCCAAAAGTCGCGCGGCCCGTGACTCCGTGTGCATCGTATGATTATCACGCGGTTTCGTTTGTCCGCAGAAACTCAAGAATTCGATTGTCAATCAAGCTTTCAATATTGGATCGTGTTGCACCTGCCCAGTGATACTGTTCGGTCGAATATTGAAGATCTTCCCAAGCAAAGTATAGCGAATAGAAATCATAAAGTGTCGGAAGATAGTCCATCACAATACAAAGATCTTTCACCTCTGTAATGGCTTCGATCCGATTGCGAATGCCTTTTGCAGCTTCGAGCAATATCTCGCCAGCATATGCGGTCAATATCTCTTCGTCGGTCTTTGGGGCAAGTTCAAGCAGGTCCAGTATTTGGTCGCGTAACGATGCGAGTTCGAAATGATTGTGAGGCCTAAGTTTTGCAGCCAAACGACAGACAGGCAATTGTTCGTACCCATCCTCAAGAAGACCAATCGCCCACTCTACGCAACGTTCGCCGCATGCGCGTTCCAAGATGCGGTCTGCGAGTATTTGTGTTGTCGTCGGCATGTTCTCTAAGGGCTGATTCCGAGCGTGATAACGACCAGCGTAACAGGGCGGCGACGTTACGCTTTGATTTTAGATTCGGCCGGTTTCGCCGCTCCGGTTCACACAATGGTTAGCGTGCTCTACTGTCTATTCAACGTCAACTTGAGGTGCGGTTTCTCTTGTAATTGAATCTGCATTACAGAATCTGATATGGACAGGATTGTCAACGTTGAAGATTCACCCTTGATTGACTTCATTGACGCGGCCGTTTCGGGAGATGCTTCCAGAAAGGATTTGGATAGTTCATCGAGCGGCGTAAAAGTAAAATCAACAGCTGTCTCAACGATCTCTCTCCCACTTGAGTGTAATTCCCAGTCATCCGTTTCCTCGCAGTGGAATCGAAAGGAATCTTCGCCTTCCTACGTTCGCACTCTGTAGGTAATCCTTGCCTCACCGTTGCACTTCCCTCCTCGGTGGTATACCAGGGTGCCCTTCACGGTCATTTTCACCTCCACTCCGTCCGGTATAGGCTCGTCTAAAAATTTCACAAAATCTTCGTTCGACAAGAATGCCGATACATCCCAAGCCCCAAGAATCTCATTTTCCACCGAACTCTGACCGCAACCTGTCAGCAGAAGTGGCGGGAGAATCAAGACGACAAAAAGTGGTTGGTGGCGGAGTATGTGCAACATGGAATGTCCTCGCTCTCTAACGACCCTGTTAACGGGGCCGCGAGGAAAAACATGGATTCAACAACAGACACTGACGCGGCTCCCATGCAACCGTTTGTTAGCCCATCTTTTCGATCTCCTTGGTCGTTGGATGTTTGGCTTTGGACGCCCTCCTTATTGCTTCTTGACCGATACCTTCATGATTGCATTTGGACTCGGAACGTAAGCTCGGAGAACCCCGTAGAAGTCTTTGCCGGTCGGAATTCCGTTCTTACCCTCCCCACTAGGACTAAACGTCAGGGTGTAGGTGCCGTCTTCATTCGGTTCCGCGGAAAAGGTTGTTTGATCGTAGACCTTCTTCTTGTTCGGAATGAGCAGTTTGTTGTCCGTGCCGTATAGCGTGACGGAGAAATAGCCGCTTTTCTCGTTCAGCCCTGCCGGGACGGTTGCGATATAGGTGGCATCTCCCTTCAGCGGCTGCCCGTTATCATCAGTCAGAATCGTGCCATAGCGTACCGTGTCGGGAGGCGTCCCGAGCTGACCGAATTTCACCCCAGCCGCCAGGTTAAGAAAACTCACGTCGCCGCTAACTTTTCCGAAAGCATCGTCCGGATTCACGAATGAGACCACGGTATCGATGACGGCATTTGCCTTCCTATCGGTCTCCGGAGAAAAGCGTTGGACGTTTCGCGTCATGTCGCCCTTTCCCCCCTTCATGACGATCTCTTTACTGAGTTTGTTGACCTCGTCGAGATTATTGTCGACTACCATCCGGGTAAGTACTAAGCCCTGGTCGGTCTCCAAAGAGACTACGTAAAAATCCCCCTCCGGCATCTTCTGGTCGGGACGCTTGACCAGGATGGGCTTTTCAGGGTTGACAATGACGGCCGGGATGTTGTGCTTCATATCGAAGATCGAGACCGAGAAGAATCTGTCATACTTTACCGCGTTGATGATGGCCGGGCCGTCTGAAACAGAGAACCAGTTGTAACCATAGTTCACCGTTGCCTGCGGCGTCACAACGGTCGCGTCCGATGGATCGACCAGACCGGTGAATTGAAATGTTCCCTTCTCGTACTTTCCAAGCCAGGCATTCATCATCTTGACCTGTTCCTGATTGGGGTATTCCCGCAGATACTCTTCGACCGTGTCTTGCGCGTTCGCTGTATTGGTAGTGATGAGTAAGGCGATGAAGATTAGGCAGGCTGATAATTGGGGTGTCTTCATTATTTGTTTTCTTGCTTTTTCAGGGCTAACGTCAGTGATCACCGGGCCGCCGGAGAAACGCTCTCCATTGGCAAACCGCGCGACCGGCGGCTCCCTGTGCATCGCATTGCTATCCGCCTCTGCGAGTCACGTGATGGAGTCAATCGTGCCAACGGCGAATATACCAAGATTTGTCTAGTTCACGAAATGCCCTCGTATTGTCGGAAACTGTTGCTGCCACGGTATCTTCCACGACGGGATCCGGTCGTTCAGTGAGGAAGACAATGTCAACTGACAGGCTTTCGGCGACGTTGCCCTTGGAGTAAATCTCAATTTCGGTTGACGTATCATCGTAGCGACTGACAGAGATGCGGTGGGCACCAATTGTGCCAAGTAGTTCGACG
>JAAEPL010000612.1 GCA_024232675.1 Planctomycetaceae bacterium | reverse complement strand
TCGATAAGATCAAAGAGGCTCCCAAGAAATTTACGCTCAAGCTAAATCACCAAGTCACGGAAAACGTCGCGAAAGTAAAAAAGTGATGCCGCAGGTGGCGGAATGAAAAATAAGAACGAGTGGGTTCACGAGAGAAACGGATTTGACTTCGATGGCTAGATACTCATCAGATCTGGCGGTTCAAGATCTGAACTAGTCTGTTTGTTTCATCCGCCTTGCCAGCCAATGTAAACCAGAGATAGATCGTCATGGCGTGAACCAGCATGGGTGCGCAGTTGCTTAGATACTCACCACAAACCTTCGTTGTTTGTTAAGGCATTGGAATACCAATATGTGGTTTGCTGTATCTGCAGTGTAACGCGCATGACTTTCATGAACCGATAGGTCTGACATAGCGCTGAGCGGATTGGCTGGGTTAAGGATTCCTTCGAGCGCGTTTAGGTTTTCCAAGGCCTCTTCGAGCGCTTGGGTCGCTAATTCGGGCAAACCCTGTCGCAATTGATTCTGTGCTAAATGGATCGCCAGGTTAACCGCATCAATATGTTGTTTTGTTTGAACGTCATCGACAAACGAAAGCAGCGGTTCATCGGTCGACATTAATTCGTCTCGAAGAACGCGTACTTGCTGCGGTGCGTCGATACCTAAACGCACCTGACGCCCGCTAATATCGATCACTTCGACGGCAATTCCGAGGTTTGGGAAAAGAACTTTTTGGTCTTTGCGGCGGGTTAAAACCAACATCACAACACTCCATGCAAATTCACAGTCCAGTAGTTGAGGCAGAATCGATTGCCACACATCAATGACTCACCGGCATCTGGCCGATGTAGAATTGCCTAAGAATTCCCTGTCAGGCACGCATTGCTCAAACTTAGTTATGCCGACTCCGTGCAAGGGGTCAAGTGCTAATGGTGTACGTTTGTATCGTAAATCTATGGAGGCTTGATTCGGGCGTCCTCAGAAACGGGTGTTAGCTGACGAAATGGAGGGAAATGTCACATCGCCGCGAAGCCTTGAGGTGATGTTCCAACTCCTAGCTTGCCGCAAACTGAGAAAAAAGTGCCAAAATGCGACGTAGAAAATGCAAAGGTTTGACGAGTTTGCTAGCGAAGCACAGCAAATTACCGGGGAACTTGTTGAATTGTGACAAAAATATCGGTTTGGAATAAAGTTTGCTGAAAGGATTGTCGGGACCACGGCATCTCTTAAGAGAGAGCTAATACGTTCCGGTAGCAAAGACAAATTTCTAAGGAAGGAAACATCATGTTAGTACTATCTCGAAAAACAGGTCAGTCGATTGAGATCGGTGACGGGATCACAGTCACGGTCACCCAGATCAAAGGGAACAAAGTCCGCATCGGTATTAATGCCCCCGCGGAAATCGCGATCCATCGTCACGAGCTAAAGATGGACGATGCCGAGAGTCGTGGATTGACTCTGATCAATGACTAAAAATGCTAAGGACCAAAAGCTAGGTGCAGGTTGTCGGCGATGACAGGACCAACCTTTATTTGCTCGGAATGCCAAAATACTGGTGAATGAAATTCTTCAAATCACCTTCATGGTTGGCATACTGAACCAACTGATATAACTTTTCCTGATCCGCCCGCAACTTTTGCTCTGCTAATTTTTGATCTGTGATATCAATCGGCAAGGGCTTGATAACTTTTACTTTGGCATTAGCCACTGAACCTTCGATGACTCCGTAACGATCCAACATACCCAATGCAGTTTCCAAGCGTCGGTCATGTTTTTGACGGGCATGAAGCTTCTCTTTAAGCCAATCGATACCGAAAGCCATCACCTTTTCGTTATCGTGTTCCAAGAGGTCGTAAACCCGTTGATAAAACGACACGTCCGGGTTACTCCACCTCATAAACTCCATTTGGGTCGCCAGATCCGCTTCGTCGTACAGCAACGTGCACTGAGAGGGGTTCCCGTCACGACCCGCTCGGCCGATCTCTTGATAGTACGATTCCAGCGAGCCGGGTAACTCGGCGTGGATAACAAATCGAATCGATTCCTTGTCTATCCCCATGCCAAACGCATTAGTGGCTAACACCAGGCACTCGTCTTCCATGAACCAGTTTTGTACCTCTCGCCGTCTGGCACGCGGCAAGTCGCCATGGTAGCTAAGGTGGTGGACCCCGTTTTCCCTTAGTCGCTCTGAAAACCGCTCGAGGGTGCGAATCAGTGTGAAGTAAACAATACCGCTACCTGGGATGCTTCCGTTGGTCTGCTGAATGTAATCCAGTTTTTCATCATCCCCCCATGTTTTAATGATGTCTAACGCAAGATTGGGGCGATCAATCCCCTCGTGAAAGAGCTGGATGTTGTCGGGGGTAAGCCCCAACTGGGTGACGATATCTTGTTGCACGACGGGCGTCGCGGTCGCCGTTAAAGCCACCGTGGTGGGATTGCCCAAGAGCTCTCGAATTTCTTGAAGGCGGGTGTAGTCTGGGCGGAAATCGTGGCCCCAGTGACTGATGCAATGTGCTTCATCGACTGCCAATAAACAGACATGTCTCTTTTTGATGAGCTTTGTAAATTCTACTTTCCGGAACCTTTCTGGTGTCACGTAGAGAAGGTCAAATTGACCCTGCTCGACTTGTTGGTAGCGTTGGGTTCGTTCTTGACGACTCAAGGAGGAGTTGATGAATGTCGCCGCCACACCTTTTCTCGTCAAAGCATCTACTTGGTCTTTCATCAAAGCAATCAAAGGCGAAATAACTAACGTCAAAGGCTTGCGATCATCCGCATGCTCGATGTTTGCAAAATGCAAAGCAGGAATTTGATAACACAGCGACTTGCCCATGCCAGTCGGCATAATGACCAAGGCATGATTGCCGTTGCAAACATGATCCACGATATCACCTTGGCAGCTTCGGAAAGAATGAAATCCGAAATGCCGTTTCAACAGGTCGAGATAGATATTCGACGGTTTCACTGAGGCAGTCTCGCTTTGCCAGTTTGGATGTCGACGGGGAATTGGGCCCCGTGGTTCTTCAATTCCTTGATGAGGCGGGACTGCATCGCGGCGAGTTGCGTGGGTTCCGTTAAAGCTAGATCCTGAGCCTCGCCAATATCCTGTTCCAAATGGTAGAGTTCCCAACGCTGGGGTCCGTAAAAATAAATCACTTTCCAATTGCCGTAGCGCAAGGCGCTATGCGGTTGATAACCCTCTCCTTGGGGTCCCCAAACATGCGGATAGTGAAAGAGCAAGCTACGTTGTGCTTGTTTTTGAGTTGCCGATAAATACTCCGTGATAGCCACGCCATCAATGACATTTCCAGTGGCATTGGCGATGTCAAAACCTGCCCACTGACAAACCGTAGGGAAAATGTCTTCTGAGATGAATTGCGTGTTGCATGTGGAGCCGCCCACAATCGGAATACGTTGTTGCAGCCGACTGCCACGATCCGGTGTTGCCCAAGACAAAATAGCGGGTACCCGCGTGCCGCCTTCGTAAGCAGAACCTTTGCCCTCTCGTAACGGCCAATTGTGCGTGTTTTGACCGGTCCCGCGGGGAGTCGTGTTTCGTCCGAGTACCGACAGACCGCCATTATCTGAGGTGAAAAGAATGAGTGTTTTGTCAGCGATATTGGCGTCGCGTACCTTTGCCATCAGCGTGCCAAGAGCTGCGTCGTAGCCTTCCACCATGCTTGCGTAGCAGGCTTCTTCTTCGGGAATGAGAATCTCAGAACCTGAATATTTTTGACCGCGATAGTTATCAATGAATCGAGGGTGGGCCTGGATGGGGGTATGCACTGCATAGGGTGCCATGTACAGGAAGAAAGGTTTCCCGGAATCAATCGCGACATCCAAGGCAGCGGTTACTTCCATGGCTAATGCGTCGGTCAAATGCGTGGCAGTGCCATAATATTTCTCTAGATCAGGCACTCCCCAAGGTGGATTAGGAGATCCGTCCTCGTGATTACCAAAATTGTCTAATCCCTGATAGCTTCCCGGGGCACCCGCGGAGTGACCCGCAATGTTCTTATCAAAACCAAGGTTCTCCGGGTTGCTTCCGGGAGTATTCATGGCGCCCCAATGCGCTTTGCCGCAGTGGATGGTGTAGTAACCGATCGTCTTTAATAACTGCGGCAGTGTCTGATTTTCTGGTTGCAAACCTTCCTTTCGCCAGTTGGTAGGAGCTGCAATATTTTGTGTCTTTCCCGATTGGTCACGGTCGGAATAAAGAGTCCAGTTGGTGACGCGATGTCGAGCGGGGTTTTGCCCGGTCAGAATGGATGTGCGAGTTGGCGAGCAGACGCAATGCGCATACGCGTTGGTTAAGGTCACCCCACGGTTGGCTAATTGTTTTAAGTGGGGTGTGCGATAATGTTTTTGAAAAGCCGTTTCCTCTCCAGAGAAAGCCACGCTGGTATCCTGCCAACCCAAGTCATCAACCAAAAAAACGATAATGTTGGGTTGGTCGACAGGCGGAATCGCCGCCCATGCAGTCGATTGGAATATTAACCCCAACAGCATCAAGGCACCCCACCGGATTAGATCCTGACGCCGCAAGCCGGTTTTTCTTTGTTTAGGTGGATTTGATTCGGATTTCATGGTGCAATATCGCAATAACACGACCATTCGAGCAGACGAGAAAACACTTGTTTTGGACCTGTATGCCAGAGATACTAACGTCCAAGTCTAGCGTACTTTCAAGTCTAGCGTAGATCGGGATGCAATTCACCAACGCCTAGATTGCTGGGGTTTGTAGTCGGAGAACTTTCGCAGCGCAAGTACATTTCACAAAAATTAGTGGTCGATTGATGACAGCACTCAAAGGAATTTTTTACCAATCAGGCAATCTTGATTTTCCACGTTCGGAAAATGAATGGGCTTTCGCCCGGATGCAAGGTTTACGCGAAGACCAAGCCAGTCGTATCGTCATGCATCCGACGGTGGCGCCGATTGAATTAAGTATCTCATCCGAATTAGATGCGTCCGCGGCACCCTGGTTAGCATCCGTGGCTGACATCTTAAATGCTTGCAGCACGGTTAACTTACAATTACGTGAGTCTACCCTGCGACTTCGCAAAGCGATTTGCGAGATCGACGATAATCACCGGTTGGTAGTTTTGGTCAGTCAAGAAGCCATTGATGAGTTCGCGAACCAATTTTGGGGCCGAATTCGTTATTTTTATGCACACCGTTTCGACGGCTTTCGATTCAATATTGGTACGTTGATTTCGAGTAAACAACAAACCGCTCCCCAGGGTGATGTGATCGAAATTCAGGCGCGAGTGGTGGGTGCTGAGGACACCGCAATCCCAACCATTACATTCGACGCCACGGGTTCCACCGCAGACGTAGATCTCGTGGAATGGAGGGGTAGTGTAAAAGAAGGTGCCACCGGGCGATTCAAACACGACGAGCGAGATGTGCAGGTGCTCATTCCGCAAACCAGGCAGCCGCTGATTTTTTTACACGAAAAACGACCTGAATTCAAAACGCATGCGTATATGTTTAATGGTGAGAAATTAGACAAATGCCTAAAAAGGGCGCTGAAGTTGGCACAGCGACGCTCTACTGAGGATTGAATCCTGATTTCTAATATTCCTTGGGTGCTGGGAACCTACCCTTGCTCGAAACCGATCGCGTTTTGGGTTAATCTGTTGATCAATTAATGAACGCTTTGCAAATACCAATTCATCGGTAAATTTTTCGGAGATCAAAAATGAAACGTACTTTTATTGTTTTTGGCGCCATCGCCTTGTTGGCCATGAGTTCCTCTCAATTGTTGGCTCAGGGCGGCGGCTTCATGCGCATGATGGGCGGCGGACAACAATTGGATTGCACACTATTGGTGATGGATGAAGTTCAAGACGAATTAAAATTGACGGACGATCAAAAAGAAGAGATTGGCGAACAAGCACAGCAAATCATGGACGATATGCGCGCGGAAATGCGTGACACCTTCATGGGCGGTGGTGGTAGCCGCGAAGAAATGATGGAGAGCATTCAAGAAATGATGGAAGAATTTCGCGAAGAAGAAAAAGAGGTGGTCGCATTGTTGAATGATGACCAACGGGCAAGGTTGGCTCAGCTCAGATACCAACGCATGGGCAATGCGATGTACCAGGATGAAAAAATTCAGAAAGAAATTGGGATCACAAAAGATCAAAAAACGGCAATTGAAGATGCCTTTGAAACCACCCAAGAGGAGATGGAGGAAGCCATGGCGGACGCTCGCGAGTCGCGTGACTTTGGTGCGATGCAAGCGGCCATGGCAGACGGCCAAAAGGAACTTGCGAAGTCGATCGATGAGATATTGAAAGCTGACCAAAAGAAGAAAATCGCAAAGATGAAGGGCGATGAATTTGAATTTCCACAGCCTCAACGTCGCGGCGGCCGAGGCGGGCGAAGCGATTTCTAAACCTAACGTGTCCGGTTCTAAGTTGGATACCGAACTTGCGCTTTTGTAGGTTCGGTTTTTTTATTAACGGTGGGAGTAAAGTAATGGCCAAGTCCCTCTTCATTGTATTGATAGTTGGAACGGTGTTTAGTGTCGGAGGCGCTGTGGCAATTGCCCAAGATTCGTCGCCCGGGCAAGACCGCTTACCGGCAGTCATCGAAAGTCGATTACAGGAGGCGGGTGAGAATCAGCGAGAACTGAGAAGCGCGCTCGAGGACGTCAAATACGAACACCGTAGAGCGTTGGAGTTTTTGATCGAGCACATGCCGCTTGCTGATCTGCAGTCGCTTTCCGCGAAATACCTGTTAGAGAATATTGAATTGGCCTATCAGGGTATTAATGAGGTGCCTTGGGGTCGGCAAATCCCGGAGCAGATCTTTTTTAACGACATCCTTCCTTATGCCAACGTAGACGAGACGCGCGAGGCGTGGCGACGGCAAATGATGGAAACCTGTTTACCGCTGATCAAGGGTTGTGAAACCCCGGGAGAAGCCGCGCAGAAATTGAATCGTGAATTGTTCCCATTAGTAAACGTGCGTTATTCTACCTCCCGCAAAAAGGCTAACCAAAGTCCTGCCGAAAGCATGCAGCAAAACGTGGCTTCCTGCACGGGATTGTCTATTATTCTGACGGATGCTTGTCGCAGTGTGGGCATTCCGTCTCGATTAGTGGGAACGCCCAGTTGGACCAACAAGCGCGGCAACCACACTTGGGTGGAAGTGTGGGACGATGGTTGGCAATTCACCGGCGCAGCGGAACCGTCAGGTCAGGGGCTCAATCATGGATGGTTCCAAAATGATGCGTCAATGGCAGACGATACGAAACCGATGAATCGAATTTACGCCGTCAGTTTTGCCAAAACCGGAATTTACTTTCCTATGGTTTGGTCGAGAAATAAACAAACGGTCAGCGGCGTCAACGTTACCTCGCGATACACTACGAAGCGGGTAAATTGGGATGCCACTAAAACCCGGGTGTTGATATCCATTAACGCCAAGACAGGCGAACGCCTCGCCAAAGAGATTACGCTCAAGGGACCGCAGGGAGCGAAGCTCACGGGTCAGACACGCGGCGAATCAGCGGATATGAATGATATCCTAATGTTCGAGTTACCCCGCAACCAAAATTGGCAGGTGACGTGGGAAGCAGCGGGGCAGACGCTTACAGAAAAATGCGAGACAGGGGACACCGAGCAAACCTGGTGGAAGCTGGAGTCTGTCGATTAAGTGACCGTCGTCAGGTTGGACCATTCAACATCGGTTCGACAGTGCAACCGTTCGACGAGCTCGGCACAATCAGGCTGTAAGTTCAATAGGGACATTGCTACGTTCTCGGACGGCATGCGGTCCATTTCTACACAGACGGAAAAATCTCCGCAGGTTGATGGAATCACGGTTGCCCTGAAGCTCATATTTTCTTCGATGTAGCTGGTTAACGTAGTAATCGGAGCGTTGCTGGGTACTGCTATTAGCAGCCTAGCAGTGCCGCCACAGTTATAGAGCAAAGGTTTCGCCGGGCTTACTAACTCTTGAATCGATGCCGCCAGCACCTGAGGCGGCAAGCCCGAGTCGATGATTAACGAGTCGAGACGCAGGCCCCGAAGGTCGGCACTGATCATCATCTGTGCTTCATGCTTGACCAGTTTAGGTAGCATCCGCATGCGATTGCCCCCGTCATCGATAATGGCTCTCAAACCTCCCTGGGGCTGCAAAATGGAAATTTCCAATTGTGCTGCCAATTCGTCTACGCGGGCCAAAGCTCGGTCAGTCGCATGACTTTGCAGAAGTTGATAAAGGGAAGAAGCGTCAGCTTTTGCGGCGACCGGTCGTTTTCTCGTTGTCGAAATAGACTTCGCGCGATTCCAAAGCATTTCGACGCCCGTGCGGTATTCGTCGACCCGATCCAAGGCATACTGTAGCTCGTACCGCACCAAGCGGACCAGTTTTCGTTTGTAGGCTTCCAGCACATGTCTGATGCGATCGGTAACCATCTCGGTAACGCTGGAAACGGTGGCTTCTTCGGGAAGTAAAGGACAGTCTTTGTCATTCAACATGCCCGTCAACCTTTGTTCCGCACCCTCATAATTGACCCAGTGTTTTTCACTTTGGTATTCGAGGTCAACCTCGGTTGCTTCTAACCGATTCAGCAAAGATCTGAGCACCGCTCGTGCACCGCTGATACGGAAATCGGAATGATCGATTAGTTGCGTTACCATCTCGGTAATTTCAAGACGTGTGCGGCTTGCTAATTCCGGGATCCTTTGTGCGAGAAATTGACAAAGATTCGGGTTGAGGGCGAGTTCATGCGAATTGTTAGAATTACGATCCGGCGCGGGCGTACCCAGCGACTCGTCGAGAATCTTATCGGTAAACGCGAGTTGACTAAATTGAGCGGCGGGCCGTTCTTGCAGACCGATAATTACCTTTTGAAGAAGAAGGTTTTCCGGTTGATCCCCGAGGCACTCTTGGACCAACCCAAAAACAGCTTTTTCTAGCGATTCCGAACAGAGAACCGTATCCTCGATAATGGCATTGGCCATGGTGTCTGCTGCGCAGCTGCGACTGGCAAATGAATCCTCATCCAACCATTGAGTAAGTAATTCTTCGATCATTCTTTCTGATGACTGTTCAGACAGTTCATCGAGTCCCTGGCAAATGGAACTGATGCCCATCGTCTTGAGCATCCCAGCTTCGAATTCTTGAGTGTTTCTGCAAACGTCAAAAAAGGCACGGCATCGCGTGGCAGTGCCGGCGTAAAGGTATTCGGCCATACCGTCTACGCCACGATCAAATTCCTCGGTGCTGATGTCGTCGCCGAGGTGTACCAAATAGGTACCATCGAAGACGGGGGTCTCGTCGTCAAAAGCTGGTATGTCGCAGGGTGCGTTGCCTGGGTAACCATTGAGGTTGAAGTGATAAAGTTCATTCAAAAAAGAGACGCTATTGGCGATCGACAGGCGGTGGTCGCCGACGTAGCGAGACGTGCTGTGTGCGAACA
Source organism: Planctomycetaceae bacterium (assembly GCA_024232675.1). Taxonomy (GTDB): domain Bacteria; phylum Planctomycetota; class Planctomycetia; order Pirellulales; family Pirellulaceae; genus CAJQPP01. The sequence goes on along the minus strand of JAAEPL010000612.1, from coordinate 9,847 downwards.
GGCCAAATAAATGGTCGCTGGAAAAACCCTGCTCGGTCATGCAGACTCGAGTTGTAAAAGCAAGATCCAAAAATAATCCACTGCCCAGACCACCGGCTACGGAGCCCACGAAAATAACTTGTGGTGGCAGTTCAGAAGGTATCAATTGTGTCGTCTCTGAAGTGATCGCCAGGTTTTCTGGCAGCGCTGCCTTGGCCAGTTCATCAGAGATCTTGCGATAAATCCGTTCGTGATGAAAATTGAAGGCCAATCGACCGAGCGGGCGCAGGGATCCGGTTAATTGGTTTTTGGGAATGTTGTAAAGCCATCGACGCCCGAGCCAAGACAGGTCGAGATTGGTATCCTTGCGGTACTCGTCGGACGAACGCAGTGGAATATCCATGGTCTCGTAATTCTGAAGCGAACTGTATTCGTTCCCCATGGTGGATTCGTATAACGTTTGCCGATCGGCATCGAGACACAATAATCGTATGGCGGGTACCTCTTCAGGCGATCCCAGTCGGGCGCTGATCTTTTGCCGGTAATTGCAGAGAATCTGAGCCCCCGTCTTGCCAACACCGATGATCAGCGTGGGTCGGACTTGAGCTCGTGATTCGTCCAGTTGCAGAGGCTTTTGCTTGGTCACAACGGATTCGTATTGCCGCTCTGGTCGAATCGCCTGTACGTCAATATTGGCTTGCGTCGTGTGACGAGTATCAACCATGTCCAGCGCGATCGGCTGGGAGTTCGGCTTACGGCGCACTCGAGTCTTACGTTTACAAAGTTCCTCCACAAAGGCTCGGCAATTCGGAAAACGCTTCTCGGGCTGTTTCGCCAGTGCGCGGGAAACAATTAATTGATCGGTCCGCGGCAGCATACCCAAGTCAGGTGGGCTGTGGAGGTGTTGGTTTGCTAACTGCGCCGCTGTGTTGCCTGAGAAAGGCCGATGGCCTGTAAGCATTTCTTGGAAAACGAGAGCCAGACTATACTGATCGCTCTTCAGGCCGGGTCGTCCATCAAATAACTCAGGCGCTGCGTAGGCAGGAGTTAAGCCCTCCATTAAGGATTGATTGACCGCCTGCAGATCTTTGACCATACCAAAGTCGGCTACTTTAGCATGTCCGCTGACGAGTAAGATATTTTCCGGCTTGATATCCAAATGTGCCAGGGAAAAAGATTCGGCGATATAATCGAGGGCGTCGGCTGATTCCCTTATGTATTGCAAAAGTTCGCCACGTTCGATCCCCGCGGTGCCCTGTTCGACGCACTGGTTGAACTTGTTCTTAAGGCACATTTCAGCCAATTCGGTGATCACCACCATTCGGCCTTCGAGAATTTCGATGCGCTCCAGTGAGAGCAAAAAAGGATGTCGGATGTGTTTGATACGGTCCAATGCCTTAAGTTCGCGTTGAGCCCGGTTTTCATCTAAGAACCCGAAAATGAACTTAATCGCTTTCAGCATGCCACCGGGGGCTTCGGCGGACCAAACTTCACCGTAACCACCAACACCTATCCGTTCACGGAGTTGGTATCCGGCTACGGTTTGATCGGGTTTTAGATTGGGTTGAACGTCTGACATAGTCGCTCGCTGCACCTTTGTTTTCTTCAGCAGGGGCGCTTTCAGCGATAAGATTAGCTTCCTCCACAAAGCGCCTTATCTTGAGTAACGGCACTTAAACGCTTGATAATTAGTTTTCTGCGAGCTGCGATATAAGCGAGTCAATTTTTATGACCGGCAAGCGGTCCACCCTGAAAAACCGCAATAACCGTTAAAGACTCGCAGTGTGAGATGCGTTACTCAAACGAGAATGTCATGGCCGGTAAACGACTAAACGTTTTCGTTACCCAACACGACTGTGAAATAGCTGCTGACAACCCGATCAAAATACTCGGGTAAAAGTCGCATTGGCAGGCCGTTATACGCACAAAAATTGCGAATTTGGCCGAGTAGATCGCGGGGGTGACAGCGCCGCATGGCACGTCCCGTAGCGGTGTAATGAGTCTGGATTAAATAGTCGATGATTTTGTCATCGTACTGGCACTTAAAAAGCGGGCAGTAGATTTTGAAGAGCTGGTGAAATTCTGCGATATCAGGATCGCGGATTTCAATTTTGTAGGGGATCCGTCTTAAAAACGCTTCATCAACCAAATCAGCAGGTTCAAGATTGGTGGAGAAAATGATCAATTGTTCGAAGGGAACCTGGATCTTCTTGCCCGACGCCAAAGTCAAGAAGTCGACTCGGCTTTCTAAAGGGATAATCCAGCGGTTGAGCAATTCCGTGGGTTCAATTTGTTGCCGACCAAAGTCATCGATCAGCAGGCATCCACAATTGCTTTTCATTTGCAGGGGTGCTTCACTGACATTGACTCGATCGTCATGGCGAATTTCCAATGAATCGAGAGTTAATTCTCCGCCTACCACCACCGTAGGTCGCTTGATTTTAAGCCAGCGTTGGTCGAAAGCAGCATCCTTGAGAATGCTGCGATTTTCTTCTCGGGAAGTTTCGTGAAACGCCGCATCGTAAACTTTGATGACTTGACCATCTTCGAAAATGGCATGGGGTATCCAAATCTGTTGCCCGAAACATTGCGTGATTTTTCGCGCTAGGGTTGATTTCCCATTTCCAGGTTGCCCGTAAAGAAAAAGACCTGCTCCGGAGTTGATCGCCGGGCCCAAACTATCAAATAATTCGGTATCGATGGTGATATCCTTAAACGCATCGATAAGTTGATTTTCTTTGGGACTCTCGACTCGAATGGTTTGAGCTTCGGCGGAAAGAACGTAATCCAACAACGGCACGGGGGCAGGTCCGACGTAAGCACAAGCCGCCATTTCCCGGTTGGCACGTTCGCGGCCGTTTTCGGTTAAGGTGTAGACGTAATCGTTGAGCGGGGCAGAACCGTGGTGAACTAAAATTTGGCGGCCACGGAGGTTCCGATAAAGGGGTTCGATCAGTTGAAAAGGCAAACAAATCTCATCCGCTAATTGCCGGCCGCTGCGATGTCCGGCGAGCAACAAACGTTTGCAAATGAGTGCCTCAATCAGAGATACCGGCAGACCCGTTTCCGCCAGTGTAGCGGGTTTGCTGGGGCGAAAAGCCTCGTCTGACAAAATCGTAGCAAGGATATCAAGGGAGCCTGAGCTGCTGTCGGTAATGCTCATAATTGGATTCTCCGTTAAAACCGTTCGCTACGTTGATGGGCTGTGTCGATTCCCGACGGGCGTTACTCAGCTACCCTTCTATACCTCACGTAGAGCCGGGCGTAGTCAATTCTTTCAGGTTTGAGTTTGTTGGTGAGAAAAGACGGATTTACCCGATTTTCCCGACGATCGGGTGTTACGAATGCTAGACCTTAAAGACGGAACTAACACAAAGTTTCGGTCCGTGAAGGGAGAGGTTCCTTTACCGGAGCCGAGAAAGCTGCACTGTTTGGGAACATGGAAACTAATAAACCAATCGAAAAAATTGTCACCTCAACAGAGTTTTGGTATCTGTCTGGGCAAATCAACGAATCCGAGGGATTGCGGAGGATCAAGATCCCCGCGGTGCCTTGCGGTGTGGGTCGCCGCTCCGATGCTGATGTTTCGATTCCTTGCAGTAGCGTTTCTAAATCGCACGCAGAGTTTTTCGAACACGACAACCAACTTTGTCTGCGTGATCAGGGGAGTACGAACGGCACTTACGTCAACGGTAAAAGATTGGGGAATGAGTTCGCAACGCTCGAAGCAGGCGACCTGGTACAATTTGCACGCGTTGTTTTTCGCCTTTCACGGAATCGTATTGAATCGCCTACGCAACAAGAAGAGTCTTTCGACCGTGTCCTGACGATGATGCAATTCGACCGCCTGATGAATGATGGCGGTTTGGTGCCCTTCTTCCAACCAATCGTATCTATGAGCGATTGCCACAAAGTGGGTTACGAAGTGCTGGGCCGCAGTCGTCTATTGGGTCTGAGAACTCCGGCAGAAATGTTTTCTGCAGCGTCGAAATTAAATTTGGAGGCGGAGCTCAGTCGAGCGATGCGTGTTCAAGGTTTATCCCTCTTTGCTGCATTGAAAAGCAACTTAGGTATTTACCTCAATACACATCCGACGGAACTGTCCCGGGTGGGATTGATTGATTCACTCAAAGCGTTGCGAGACATGTCGCCTGGTCAGGAAATTACGTTAGAGATTCATGAGGGGGCGTTCTCAAATATCAACAAAATTGTGGAGTTCCGTCATCAATTGGCGGACTTGGATATCAAGCTCGCATTCGATGACTTTGGAGTAGGTCGGGCTCGATTGGTGGAGTTGGGGGAGGTTCGACCGGACGTTGTCAAATTTGACATGAAATTGACCCGCGATATTCATAGAGCGCCCCAAAAACGAATCGAAGTCGTATCGTTGATCGCGAAGATGGTCAACGATCTAGGAATTATCTCTTTGGCAGAAGGCGTGGAATGCAGTGAGACCCACGAGGTGCTCAAGGATATGAACTTCGCTCTCGCGCAAGGCTTCTACTATGGCAAGCCTGCTCCCATCTCGAATTGGTTAGATGCCGACAAGAGTTTCCCTGCCGAATAAATAAGATTCCAAAAAATCACTTTACGAATGCATATTGCGTTGCGATGAGTTCACGCATGCGGCGTTAATCGACAAATTCCTTTACGGGAACGAGCAGTCGCGGTGCAATCGTAGGAAAGTCGCTTAAAAGGCTGCTAGTGCCCTGCAATGATTTTTTAACCATTGCCTTGTAATCTTCATTGTCGAGAGCCTGACTTAGGTACATCAAGTTGGTCATAGCGACAGAATTGCCAGCTGGCACAGCACCATCGTTAGGGTTTTTGGCTCGCGCCAATAACGACTCGTGATCGGCAGATGTAAAAAAGAAACCGCCGGCTTCTTCATCCCAGTAAAGTTCATTTTGAATCTTTTGGAGCTCATCTGCCTGCTTCAACCATTTCGCGTCGCCCGTCGCTTCGTGTAAAGCTAATAGACCATCGATCAGAAATGCGTAATCATCTAAGTAACCGTTTAACCGAGCTTGGCCGGCGGTGTAGGTTCGTTTCAGGCGACCCTCCACATAGGATTGTTCTAGGATGAAATTAGCGGCGGCTGTGGCGGTATCAATGTACTCTTGGTTATCCAATATCCGACCCGCATCTGCTAATCCTCGAATCATCAGACCATTCCAGCTGGTCAAAATCTTCTCGTCCCGCAAAGGTCGCACGCGGGACTCTCTGAGCTTGAGTAACTTGGCGTTGATGGAACGAAGCTGACTTTGCAGATCGGCCACGGCGATATTTCGAGCCTCTGCGATTTGTTGCAAACTCTGCTTGAGTTGAGGAGCATAATATTTTTCCTCAAAATTCGGCGCTTCATCTATCCGGTACACTGATTCATAAAGCGCGAACTCTTCGCCGGTCAGGGCTGCCTCCAGCTCACTTTTTTCCCAACGATAAAATTTGCCTTCTTCACCTTCGCTTTCCGCATCGAGAGCGGAAAAGAATCCGCCTTGTTCGTCGGTCATCTCCCGTTTCAAAAATTGATATATTTCTTCACACGCTTGTCGATATTCGGCTTTCTCAGGGAAAAGTTCCGTGGCTCCAGCGTAAAGCGACATAAGTTGCCCGTTGTCGTAGAGCATTTTTTCAAAGTGCGGGATTTGCCAGTACCGATCGACCGAGTAGCGATGGAAGCCACCGCCAACGTGGTCATAAATACCTCCCTGAAACATTTGATCCAAAGAAGTTTCCAGCATGTTTTTGGCAACTTCCTGGTTGTCAGATTCAGAGTTGGCAACCTGCATTAGCAGTACGAGGTTCGAAGGTTCCGGGAACTTTGGCCGCTGGGGATCCTTTTCCGAAAAACTAAAACCACCATGTTGCGGATCAAACCGTTCGTTCAGGCCTTTGACGCAATCGTCGACCCAGCTGGCCTTAATTTCCCCAGCCGCTTGATCGCGGCGACCATCCAGTTCATTGCGAACCAGTTTTGTCAGCATGTCAGCGTCTTTTTTAACACGGTCGCGATTGCGGTTCCAAGCTTGCGCGACACGCTCAGCAACGGTTAAAAACCCGGGAGACCCTTCACGATCACCATCGCGAGCCGGGAAATAAGTACCACCAAAAAAGGGCTTCCCCTCGGGTGTCATGAACATCGTCAAGGGCCAGCCACCGCCTCGTCCATTTCTCGTTAATTGGTTGAAAACCGTCAACGATGTCATGTAAATGGAATCGATGTCCGGTCGCTCTTCGCGGTCAACTTTGATGCACACGAAATTTTCATTTAGAAACTTGGCAATTTGTTCGTCAAGAAAGGACTCACGTTCCATGACGTGGCACCAGTGACAACTGCTGTAACCGATCGACAAGAAGATAACCTTGTTTTCGTCTCGCGCTTTCTTTAAGGCCTCTTCCCCCCAGGGGTACCAATCGACGGGATTGTGAGCATGCAACAGGAGATAGGGGCTGGTCTCTCCGGCAAGCCGGTTGGTGTGTTCAGCTTGAGATGTTTCGACTTTCTGCTCCACGTCGGTTTCGTTTGGATCTTGCGAGATTGCAAAATTACCAATGCCAGAAGCCAAAAAAATAACGACGAAGGCAGTTGCCACCGAGATCAGCGAGGTACGGGATAAGTTCATGGGAAATCTTCAGCATGCCAGCAAGGGTTGCGGTTATTGCGCTCGGAAGACGGCGCTGCGAGCTTTCATCTTATCCGAATTTCCGGGATGTTGTCATGGCTCACACTGTATAAAAGGATACCGCCCCCCAAGTCAGGTAGGGGAGCCATTTGCCTTGTGGGGTCGGCAAGTCGGAAGCAAAATCGCTAAACTAGCGAACAGTCATCACAGAAATGGATTGCGGTCTTGGAATTGTGGTTCTGAGGAGGCTTCCAACAGGGGGAAATAATGAGATTGGCGTTGATTCAGCAGGCCGCGTCGCATGATCGCGCTGCCAACTTGCGACTCGGTATCGAGAATGCTCGGGCAGCTGCGAGTCAGGGAGCAAAATTAATCAGTTTTGCTGAATTAGCGTTTGATCGTTTTTACCCTCAGCAACCCGCGACCCCCGAAGCGCTTGAAAAGGCGGTGGAGATACCTGGTCCGACGATCGACCCATTCCGAGAAATCGCCAAACAATACGAATGTGTCATCGTTTTGAATGTTTTTGAACGCTGTGGTACGCAAACCTTTGATAGCTCGCCCGTGATCGATGCCGATGGTTCGATTCTAGGTACAACGCGTATGGTGCATATCACGGATTACGACTGTTTTCACGAGCAAGGGTTCTACGCTCCTGGTGACCGTGGTGCGCCCGTGTTTGATACTGCCATCGGCAAACTGGGAGTGGCGATATGTTACGACCGCCACTATCCCGAGTACATGCGTGCTTTGGGAGTTGCGGGCGCCGAAATTGTTTTGGTGCCGCAAGCCGGAGCTGTCGATGAATGGCCGGCGGGTTTGTACGAAGCAGAATTGCAGGTGGCAGCTTTTCAAAATGGATATTTTACAGCGCTCTGTAATCGCGTGGGCGAAGAAGAGCACTTGGCCTTTGCTGGGGAGTCTTTTGTGTGTGCTCCGGATGGTCGTGTGATGGCTCGTGCGGCAGCTGGCGAGAATGAAACTTTGTTTTGCGAAATCGATTTAGCGGAAACCAAAACATCGCACGCACGTCAATTATTCATGCGCGATCGCCGGCCAGATTTATATGCGGACTGGATTTAAGCGTTTCGGATTTAAGCGTTTCGGGTTTTAGCGAGTAGTTGGGGTGCCATGTTTACCATTCAATCGATGCAACCAACGCAACATCAAGAAGTTGCCCAGTTGATTCACGATTCGACGAATGGTTGGTATCTCAATCAGTTGGGTCAGGAACTGTTTACCGGTGGTCCGCAATCGACGATGTTGTTTTGTGACGTTTACGAAACGCTGGATCCGGGTTGCTGTCTTATTGCGGTTGCCGATCATGACCAAATGATATTGGGCTCTTGCTTTTATCACCCCCGCGAGACGCACATCGCCTTGGGAATTATGAACGTGCATCCGTCGGCGTTCGGCCAAGGAGTTGCTCGCCAATTACTACAACGCGTGATTGATGTTGCCGACGAGCAACAGAAAGCCATTCGGTTGGTTTCCAGCGCGATGAATTTAGACTCCTTCTCGCTCTATACTAAGGCAGGCTTCGTACCGAGGCAGATGTTTCAAGATATGGTTTTGGATGTGCCTTTGCAGGGCATCGGTTTTGGAGATCTGTCTGGAGTAGAAATACGGGATGCCCGCGAAGAAGATTTGCCAGCGATGGCCGATCTAGAATATCGGGTTGCCCATATCCGCCGTGAAAAAGACTATCGTTTTTTTGTGGCTGCGAATGCTGGAATGTCCCGTCAGCAAGATCGTCCGCATTGGCATACATCGGTGCTCTATCGACAGGGTGAAATGCAAGGCTGGATGGTCTCCATCGTCCATGCGGGTTCACAGATGGTGGGTCCAGCGATTGCTCGAGATGAATCTGTGGCCTTATCGTTGTTGCAACATGAACTGAATTATCGCGCGGGCAATCGCATGGTTTTTCTGGTTCCAGTCGAATGTCAAAAACTGGTGCAGACGGCCTACGCTTGGGGTGCAAAAAATTGTGAACTGCATGTGGCGCAGGTCCGCGGAGCATTTCGACCTTACCAAGGTGTTTGCATGCCGACCTTCATGCCGGAAACGGGTTAGGAACACCCGCGGCCATGGACGATCAGATACTGGGCATCGCCACTACATCAAACGGGAATCCCAAATCGCGGGCCACTTGGTGCAGGTAACCGGACCAATAGTGGGTTTGCGATAAGCCACCCTGGACCGTCACCTTGCGGTCCAGCTTCAGAAAAATGGGGTGGCTACCGTCGTTGAGCCAGGCCAGATTGCAGTCGTAACGAGAAAGTACCTGCCGCATCAATTGGACCATTAATGGGTAAGTGTTTTGATTTGGCTGCAGACGAAAATGCGATTCTAACCGCCACGTGGGAGTGAATCGCAGGTGCTGCTGCAACATCTCTAAATGAGATATCTCGGGCTGACTGATATAGCAATAAAAATCGGCGGAGTTCCAGATCGGGTTACCCAAACGGTCTCTGCCGCGTGTTACGAGTTCGCAATGCCCGGAAAGAAACGCTGATAATTCTTCACGAGAAAGCGGTGCGTCAATCAAAAATTCGTAGTGGTGGCTCATCTCGGTAGTGTAAGGCAGCGTTAGGTTACCGGCCAGAAAAGAATTTTTTCGGGTGATAAACGTCGGCTTTCCTAAGGACGTAAGTTCCTCGGCGGCCGGAATTCTCTTAACGATCGTTGGCGTATCCAGAAAGACAGAGCCAACATGATGACGCCTATCGCTATCAAGCTACCCGCGGCAATGTCGGCGACGGCAGGTCGGGGGGGGCCGAATTTCGCCATGCTCAGCCCTACCCCCATGCTGACAGCCACCATTCCCTGCATGATTAATATGGTGGATACGATTGGACTCTTCATCAGTCCACCGGATCGCCCTGATGGCTTTGTCTGAGGTGCGGGTTGGGAATCAGGCATAACAGCTCGCGAAAAGGATGTGTCGTCAAATTGTAAGCGATGGGAGAAGTTACGAATAGTAAAAACCGCAGCGAGGCTGTGCGAAGCAACATTCTCTCGGCTACGATGGTCAGATGCCTGCTTTCCTCATACACCAGCCAGCCTGCGTTTTCATCCATAATCCCAAAACGGGTGGCCAGGCCTTGCGGCATGTTTTATTGGCACTGGACCATGAAGGTCCGGTAACGGGGGCGTTACCCACGGACTGGAAACAGCATTATGCATTTGCTTTCGTCCGCAATCCCTACGACCGCCTGGTTTCCGCTTGGAAAATGTTC
>JAAEPL010000611.1 GCA_024232675.1 Planctomycetaceae bacterium | reverse complement strand
TTGAATTCAATTCCATCGAAAGCTTGTAAGCGATCGGGTAAGTAGATAATGTTCTTTAGGTGCAAATCACCATGTCCGCGTTTTGTTTTGGCCTGTCTCAAACGACTGTCGAAAATGGGCAGCAAAGAATCGATTTGCTTTATGGTCCATGCCTTAAGTTTCTTGATGGGTTCCAGTCGAATGTCGTTCGCGAAAAAATCTTCTAAAAGGACGAAGTTGTCCATTGCCTCTTTGGCGATACATTCAGACTGAACGCAAGCCATCGTGGGCAAAGCCGATTCAGCATTCCCGTGAAAATCAGCAATGTCTTGAGCAAAAGTATCCAACATTTCAGTCGGTAGGTCCGAATGACGTAAATGACAAACAAGAATGTCGTCTTGTCGAAATTGCCGCATTTTTACTGCGTATTCGAGTACTGGCATTGCGGAGGTTCCTGCCCTCTCCGCGATCTCGCCGACTTGCAAGCGATCTTCTTTTTGAAAGATAGGTACCACACCAAGATAGAGGTCGGGAGCAAATCTGCGATTCAATTCGATTTCAAGATCACAGAAATATTTTCGCTTGGCCAATGATTCGTAATTTACAAAGCCAAAGTTGACGGGTTTTTTGATTTTGTAAGCAAACTCCCCAGTCAAAACGACCCATGAAATATGGGTTTCTAATAACTCCAGGTGGTCAATTTTGTGCGGCCAAATGGCCTGTGACATGAGTGTGTCAATTGAAAATTTCGGAATTAGATTTTCGTTCGGCATATACGGGCTCTGCTTCTGTTTCAGTTCTGGTAAAGGCCAATGGAAATAACGGCCATGCGTTTTAGTACTTAAATAGTTTTTATTTATGGGGAACGCCTGAACGCTGTTTGCTTATCGACCACTTCCAGTAAGGCATCCACACTCGGGCGGTCATGGGGGCCCTCGCTGATGTGGTGCAATTGCACTATTCGGTTCGGGTCAACCAAAACGTCACCGCCTAGCTGTCGCCAGTCCTTTCCGGGCGTGCCTGGTTTTTGCCCCCGCACCATCAGGCTGATGTATTTCCAAACCGATTTCGGACCGTAAATACTCCACCAGCTGCCCCGCACCATTCCATAGGCGGAATACAGAGATAACTTTTGATCCAACAACAAGGGCCAAGTTAAATGCGTTTCCGCGATATAGGCTTGAGCCATGGCAGCATCGTCAAAGGTCACTACTTTGACTTGAATGTTGCGTTCCTTTAATTGGTCTTCCTGCTGCCGCAACTGCGACAGATGTTGTCGGCACGGCGGTCAGCCCAGATGCCGGTGAAAAACTAAAAGTAACCATTGCCCAGGTTGGTCTTCTAGATGATGAACGTGACCATCGAGATCTTTCAGCTCGAAAGCCGCGGCGGGTTTTTTTAGCTGACTTGGCATGACGTTTCGATATTGTGGGAATGCAAGATTAAAGGGGAACCGATTCATGAGTTTTTTCAGGTTCATGGATTTTAATCAGTTTACTGATGGAGCGTCGAGGCGTTGCTCTAAGGCAGAGGCCTGTTCTTGGCATCTCGATCGCGAACAGGATCGCTGTTCGACTTTGCCGGAAATGGAAATGGGTTTTTGTGTGTTGAGCTGATAGGATGCGGCTGCCGACGATATGACGACTGGTCGGCAATAAAAAAACTTACTCGGATTCGATTTGCGGTGCTTGAGCACCAGAAAAAATACAGGGCTTATGTATCAACATACTCAGCGCGCTCCATTGCATTGGATTCTCTATTTGCCAGCTGGCGGGTTGTTTTTCGTTGCCTGGCAAATCCGTTTGGAATCTCAACTAAGTATCGTCTTTGGTTTGGTGGGCTTTCTGTTGATCGTGTTGGCGTTATCCTTCAAAGAACTGACGGTGCGCGAGAAAGATGACCATTTAGAGGTGCGTTTTGGACCCCTCCGTATTTTCGGGACGGATATTCGTTTTTCTGAAATTACTGACGTGGAGATTGGTAAGACAAAGCTGATTGACGGCTGGGGCATTCATTATGTTCCTTTCCGTGGTTGGGCTCTGAATTTGTGGGGTTTCAATTGTGTAAAAATCACGCGGAAAACCAGCGTCATTCGAATCGGTTCGGATGATGCAGAACAACTCACCGAAGTAGTAGCTCGACGAGTGAAGGCCTGATCACGGAAGGGGATTTGTGGTTCACGTTGGTTAGGTGAGGCTGGTTCTGTGACGAATAAATTAAAACGCTCTCTCTCGATAATAAATTTCGCATGCTTTTTCACGGCCACGAACAATGCGTTTGCCTCTTAATTTTCCGAAACGTGACGTGATCACTGTCCAGCGTCCGTGCTGCCCACGGTGGTTGTGGTCTTCCAAGTAAATAATCACCCAATCTTTCGTAGTGCCCATGGCGTGCGCGTGATCTGAATTGGAAAACAAGGCTGTGTAATGATGATTTTCTCGCGTGGTATGCAAAATCGGCAACCAAGCTCTGTTGTGGGGATTGTTTTTCTTGGGAGCAATCTGAATGATCTTTCGCTGTATTGACTTGAATGCATATTCATCATCAATGTCGAGTAGTTCTGAGACGGGGATTTCACTTGTAAGATCAACTGAATCGGTGCAAGCACCGCCGTCAGATCGCATGGATATTTCGCTGGTTCTGCCCCTCGCCAGCAAAGATTCTTTCACTGCTCGTAGTCGTTTTTCTCCGAAACCCTCGAGCGCGATCAGCCGACCGTCCCATGCAGCAACTTGTAGCTCAGCAAGTGACTCGACGTGCAATTCATCGTGAATTCTCTTCGCTAATTTTGGACCGATACTGGGGACGGATGCAAAGGCCGTTTCTGCGGAATCGCCGCCTTGTAAACGTTGCAAGAGCGGCCAGCGTTCGCCGCAAATTAATTGTTGCAACGCGCGAGAAATGGTGCGACCGACGCCATCAATGTTTTCGAGCCCGAAAATTCCGCCTGCTTCATAGATCCGCCATAAAGGCACCGTCGATTTGCGAATCGATTGAGCGGCCTTTTCGTAAGCGGCAGCACGAAATCGGTTGGCGCCCTGCTCGAGTAAAAGTTCAGCTGCTCGCTGTAGGTTTTGAGCGAGTTCGGTGTTATCTAATGGCGGACGGTTTTGATCAGGCATTTTTATACCGTTCCTGATTTTTATTTGGACCGAAGATGACAGAGAATGTGGGTAACCTTCATTGGCAAAAAAACCATAAAATGTGAGACCAAGGCTTCAGTCGGGGAAAATATCCGACTCGTAGTTGGCCGAATCACCTTTAAGTACCAAGGTAGGACAGTGTGATAATCTCAAGACTCGTTCCGTTACTGAACCTAATAGCAAGCGATCCAATCCGCTGCGTCCATGAGACGGCATCACAATGAGATCCGCCTGTTCGCGTTCCGCTAAATGGGCAATCTCGTAACCCGGATCCCCAATAACACAGTGTTGTTTGACCTGTTGGAAACGTGCGTCTTGAAAAAATGTCTGTAACTTTTCGAGCATGGTCTTTTGTTGATCCTGATCCAATATGGGCGGCAACGGAGATGCCATATCCATAGAGGCCAGCAACGACGATTCAACAACATGAATCACATGCACTTGGCTTGTTTCGTCAATTAAATTGAGCGTGAACTCTACCGCCGATATCGACTGCTCCGAAAAATCAAAAGGAACGATCACGCTGCTGTTTTCAAAGTATTCCATTGGTTTCTTTCATTAAGGTATCTCTGTCCAATGTGAGCAAGCTCCATGCCAGAAAGTCGTTGTCTGTTTTTTTTGCCTGAAATTGAAACAATCTTTACGATCGCAGTGCGAGCCCGCACACTTTTTAACATACCTCGCAGATAGAGCTTGAACTGCTGAGCTTTGCCGGTCAGGGCATCATCTGGCCAACTTGACCCTTGGTTCGTTTAAAGAGTCGTGTTTATGCGATCAACAAACGACGAGGACTTCGGGGAGTGGGTGGGGAGACGCCACCCAACTTCAGAGGTTGGCATAGACGATAATCGAAAGCAGGTTGCCTTGTCTTTTTGCCCGCTTTAAGGTGTGAACGTTTTTTGCGGCTATGCCATGCCTCCAGGTGAAAATTTTAAAAGACAATCTCAGCCAAATCAGGCAATGACGCGACACCGTTTTTTTCATAACTTGAGAGGTAAGCCAAGGGATTCTAAGCCGAACATTAAAAAACCAAGTCTTCGGCACTGCGATCTTTCGATAAGGCGAATTCAGCACCACGCCGGCGAAAATATTCAGGGAAATAATGTCGACGGAATCGATTTCGAGGAGTAAAAAGGGAGCATGGAAAACAAATTAAAACTTGTCTGCCCGGATTGTCTGTCGGTAAATCGTCTGCCTAGGGAACGCCTTCATGACGGTCCGAATTGCGGAAAGTGCCAAGCCGACTTGTTACCGGGATCACCAATCGAGCTGACGTCGGAAAATTTTGCGATTTTTATCGAGAAAACTGGCTTGCCAGTGGTCGTGGATTTTTGGGCGAGTTGGTGCCCACCGTGTCGCGCCATGGAACCGGCTTTCAAGGAGGCTGCCAGTTTGCTTAGCCCGTTAGTTATTTTGGCAAAGCTAAGCACGGAGGACTCCGCCGATGCCGCTCAACCTTTCAACATTCAGGGAATCCCTTGTTTGATTGGTTTCCAAAACAATGCGGAAGTTGGTAGGCAAGCGGGAGCCTTACCGGCAGACCAGATTGTCTCTTGGGTAAACTCTCTGCCTTGGACTTGAACGTCCTTTTGATCTCGATTGAATGATCTGGGCGTCTGCACTCATCGCACGGATGGAAAGCTTGGTACTATCGTTAAGTGTCCGAGGCAGCCAAGTTCGTAATCTTAGCTGACCACCTGCCAACGATCGGTGGTACGTCAAAAGTGTTCATGTTTTGGCCCTTGTGCGCGCTCGTTCGCACACCTGTTGCATGGTAGTTCAAGTTATAACGGCAGGTTACCGCAAGATTGGCGTCATTGGTAAAGATCGTGGAAATTGGCACGCAGCATGCAGTCCTTTCTAGAGTAGTTACTCAGGAAAAAATTTATGACGAATACAAACTTGCTTGTTCAGTTGCGCGATTTGCACGAAGAGTTATCCGGTATCAACGAAGATTTGATGTCGGTCAATAAGGTCGACGAAGAGACGGTCGATGCTTTGGGGCAATTGGTTACGGATGTTGGGGCGTTGGTAGATCGGGCTAACCATATTGTTGGCTCGGTAGATTCCATTGAACCAGAATTGCAGCACGCCGATTTAATGGACCGCATTAAGCGGTTCGAAAATGACCATCCCCGTGTCACTCGATTTCTTTCTCAAGTGACAGATCTAATCGCCATGATCGGAATTTGAAATGAGGCCAGTCCAGCGTAAGGCGTGCCTCGATATTTTCGTGACACGCTTTCATTGGCTGGGCAGCTGGGGATTCCGTAGGAGATTTCTTGCGGATTAGATAGCTACTGCCATGGAATTAATCGAATCCGATTGAGATTCAACCCAGGTTGAAGGCAGTAAGATCACCGGGCACTTAGCCCGTTCGGTGACTCGTTGAGCGACGGATCCCAACATCCATTTTTTTAGTCCGGTGCGTCCATGGGTCGACATGATAATGTAATTGGCATCCAGTTCATTTGTGAGTCTCGCAATTTCCGAGGCCGGCTCCCCGAATAAGGTGGTGAAATGGTAATGGGTGCCTA
>JAAEPL010000610.1 GCA_024232675.1 Planctomycetaceae bacterium | reverse complement strand
TCGCCGGCCCCGTTTCGTTTCTTGTAGGACAAGCTTTCGTTGGCGGGATTTTTCTTGCCCTAGCTTATTCATGAAATGGCACCACGAATTTGTGCCTCGCCCCATCCCGCTGTCCCCCCCTGCAAAGAACTCACGATTAAGAACTGAGCCTCCGCTTCTTTCCTTCCCGAGTATTTCAAATGCGCATCATTCTTTTCTTTCTCCTTGGATTCGTTTGCGTTTCCCTCTTAAGCGGGCAGGAAATCGAGGTGCAACCAGCGGTCGATGGGGTTTTTAACGAATGGTCAAATTCAGGTCAGCAAACGCTGACCGATCCCGTTGGGGATGCGACGGGCGCATTCGATATTAAGACCGTAACAGTGCAAGATTTCAATTTCGACTTGTACCTTAATCTCGAATTAGATTCGTCTCTGAATCTGCAGTCCGGTCCCAAATCAGATCGCACGCTTAAAATTGATTTAGATTTAGGAGACTGCGGGACGTTGTTGATCGATTTTCGTGGCCGCACAGCAACACTAAACAAGGGCGATTCTATTCGTCCGGTCCCTTGGCAAGAAATTGGTTTTGTTTCTTTACCTACCTATGCTGCTGATCGCTTCGAAATGAGACTTAAACTGCGAGACTTCGGTGTGCAGGAAGGCGATGTTGTCAAAATTAATTTCAGTGGATCTGACGAGCTAGATAAACCGATACGGCAAATCTTTTCAAAGCAATCGGCTATCACTGGTCTGCCTGCGAAAGTCGAGCAACCAACACAAAAAGCGGACTTTCGGATTGCAAATATCAATACCTTGCGAAATGGATTAATCGACAAGACACGTGGGCCGTTGCTGAGAGCAGCAATCGAATCTTCCGAGGCAGACATCGTGTGCGTCCAGGAAGAGTGGAAAAAAGAAAAATTCGATACTGGCGTTAGCTTTTTACAGGGGGAGATTGCGGAGCATGTCATTTGGTTCGGTGGTTGCGGAATTTTATCACGTCATCCCATCGAGCGATTACCCATGACCCTTGATCGTGCGGTTGCCGGCTTAGTGACTTTTGACGATGGCCGGCAAGTGACGGTGATCTCGGTCCATTTCAAGGCGGCCGGCTTTGCCGGAAGCAAGGAAGATAAGCTTCGTATTCAACAGGCTACGCAGTTGGTCTCTGAGATCGAAAAAATGCGAAACCAACAATTCGGTAAAGAGGCCATGCAGGCTCCGGTTATCGTTATCGGAGATTACAACCTCGTGGGCAGCCGCAAACCATTGGATATCCTGTTAGCGGCAGGCCTTTCAGAGGTACTGCCGGTTCGCCAGGGGAATGGTTTCGCTCACACCTGGCAGGGATTGAAAGAGGACGAGTCGTTTTGGCCAGGAAGGCTGGACCTGTTGACTCAAGCGGGACTCAAATCATTAAACGCCGAGGTGATGGAATCAGAAACGAATCGGTACAGCGATCATTTTATGCTGGTGGGCGACTTTGCCTTTCCGGAATAAGCATACTTCATGTCTTTCGGTTTATCGCCTTTATGAAGTGCAAACAATCGCGGTATCTTAGCGCAAGATAAAACGCTTTCAGTTTCTTAGACAACGTAGGCAAACTCTTAAGTTGTTTGTAAAAGGCCGATGCAAAGAACGGCTGGGCATTCTTTCTATTATCTTCTCGGGAGCGCGGCGCTGCGACACAAGCCGCTAGTCGATTCTGCAAATTGACGAAATCCCTTCGGGGCTAAAAGCAGGATGATTGAATAAGCAACGCCTTTATTCCGTATTGCTTTTCGCAATACCAAGCCATATCGCCCTAGTGTATTCTGGACGCCACAAACCTGGCAGAAAAAATATAAGCCGACTTGAACTGTACGACCTCGATTCCCAGAGGATCGCGACCGGTTACGCCAGCGGAACCATTATGCTCTGGGATTTAGAAGATAACTCTCTCCGCTGTGAATTGACTGATCATCGGCAGGAGATTACGGATCTGTTGTTCACAAGGGATGGAAAAACATTGGTCTCTTCTTCCTCCGCCGAAGTTCGCATCTGGGCCTCCGAAAATCTGACTTGGTGGCCAGAGAAACCGCAGGGATCCGATGCACGTGAGGTAACGGAACCATCACGCGAATAGGGCTGTTAGAAACGATGAAATTCCTGATCTGGTGGAAGAAGGTAGAGCTGGCACTCCCCCCCGAAGATCGGCCGAGCGAATAACCGATTTGCCAAATAGGAGACCACCAACTTAGTTTCAGTTAACTGTTCGCGAATATCGATGATCGCTGTAACGCAAAGGCTCCCAATGGCTGGATTAACCACTCCTGCAGCCACAAGCTAATTGAAATCAGAGAACTGACCAACGACACGGGCAGGCTTTCAAACTCATCTAGGACTGCGCTTATGTTCGCAAAAGCCGTAACCGTAGAAAACACCGGCCTTTGGTTTTGCGTTGCTGATTTTCTTAACGTGAGATGCCGAGCAAAAATTCGCATTTCCTGCGGTACAAAGTCGGAGGCAGGTACCCTGATTTGTCTTTTTTGAGGAATTATCTTTCCACTTGTGCGGGATTTTTTCGCTCAAAACGAGGCTTAAACATCTGATTGAGTGCGGCGGTTTGAGACTCGTCAGGGCGGGCGATTTCAATTAACTAAGTGTCTTTCTTTCGCCGCTTTTAGTTTGCAAACGCATGGCCGTGATCATTGCCGGGGGCCTCTTTGGGGTGGTGATGGTGGCCGGCCAGAACCCTCAGATTCTTCGCTAAAAAGCTGCTTTTTGAAATCGTAAACAAACCGTCAGTTTGTCTTTGATTGTGCAAAGTATTTTTTTCTTCAAAGCGGAAACTTACTCAATGGTGACGGGCTTCATTTTTATAAATCTGACTTTTGCATGTTGGGAGAGTCCATTAAACCCTTCCCATTTTGATTTGGTTGCGAGCGACGCTATCAAAAAAATACTGCCAAAAAGTTCGCATACGTGAGTACAATTTTTTTGAACATGTTTTCGTTTCTATGTCAAAAATTGCTTGACACTATGCGGAAACAAATGCATTTTGGACGTTGGTCATTTTGTTAAGTGAAGACCTTGCGGTTCTTCTTTAAAAATGGCTTGGGATTTATTTACCGCACTCATCATCTTATCGACTTTTCTGTTTATGAATTGATTAATTCATCGACAACACAACTCATCTACTCTCTATCTCATCTGTTTAGCGAAGGAGGTTTGATACCGTTACGGCACGATCTCCGTGCATCAATTTCGAGCAATTACGAAAATCCCTAAGTGCTGAAAGGAAAGTGACGATGTCCAAACTGAAATTTTGGTTCGTCTTGGCTGTGTTCCCATTGGGAGCTATGGTCGCAGGAACTATGGCCGCCTACGGGCATGGTACGGCAATTTCTCCGCAGAGCCGAGTGTATCGGGTCTACCAAAGCAATCCGGAGAATCCCAATTTTGACTTAGCCCGCAATGCTGTTGATATGGATGGCAAAGGGGCTTATTACACATGGAATCAAGTCTCCAGAAACATCGCAGAGGCGGTGGACAGTGGTCTGCCGGCAGGCTTTGACTACTCCCCGTGGGTACCCGATGGTCAACTGGCCAGTGGTGGCCGTGTGGATCAAACCCAGTGGCCAGGTTTAACCTATGCCGGATTAGATCAAGTCAGCTCCGAGTGGCCTACGGTTCCGGTGGTTGCCGGTGAAACGATGGACATTGATTTCTACGCGACGGCTGTTCATGAGCCAAGCGTGTGGGACGTATGGATGACCACCCCTGATTGGGATCCAAACACGGAACTAAATTGGGGTCAGATGGAATTCTTGGGACGGCCGGATCCCGTATTGACCGGGAATCACTACAACTTCGATTTGGAGGTGCCCACGGATCGCACAGGTCATCATGTTTTGTGGATCGCTTGGCAACGGGATGATCCCGTCGGTGAAGTGTTTTTCTCAACATCCGACTTAATGATCTCCGCATCCGCAGTACCGGAACCCGGAACCGCTATATTTGCAGGTCTTGGAGCCATGTTCTGTTTGACGCGTCGCCGTCGGAGTAATTTGGCTTAACTTGGCTCATCGCAAAGTTTTAAACTTCGATCTAAAACTACGTTAACAGAGGAGTCGCGTGTTTCGCCAAAAGAGCAGGTTGATCAGGGGCATCAAAAATACCAAATCAAGGCTAAGAAGTTTCTGTGTCGTTAGATGCGCGATGCAATCGGGGGAACCAAGCCAAGACTGCTTTGTAAGGCGAACTGCAAAACTTTGAAAACCAATTAATGGTTGTCTGTTCATTTCAGGGAATGAGCGATCGTTATCGGAGAATAAATCGATCCACTGATCGCTGGGCCAGCTTTTATGCGACGGCCCAGCGATTTTTTTATGCGCTCCGTAAGAACCTCTCAGATTTAGGGTGTCACGCTCAACCGGTGTGGCGGCCCAACGGCTTGAGCGAGTCGCATATAAGACACGGTGCCGTCGGCGCTAATAAATGGCGTTTGCGTCGGTTTTATTGGCAAGGGCCATATTCGATAACCCGATTCAGTACTTGATAGTGATTGTCCAAAATATAATAAGCAACTGCGGTCTCCGACTTCAGATGCCGGGAAATTGGATCACTGTCCAGTGTGCCGCCGCTTGTTCACAGTGCCAGGAGAAGCTTTGGTTGCAGAGGCCGATTCCGATGAGTTCGAAGAAATTTCCCCTTGCTTGATAGGGTAGGAATCACCGAGCCGTTTCAATGCCATGGGCAATATATATGATGTGATTTGGGATTCAGGTTTTGATCGATTTTTTAGAGTGCTAGGAGAAACCAGTTATGAACCCGATGGCACGATTGACTTGATATCTTTCAAAAATCAATCGCTTTAGCGCTCCGTGAAGTTAATCAACTGAGTCTGCAAGCATTCGCCAAGTTCTTTGAACGTGGTATCGTGCCAAAGCTCGCCCGAGTCGCTCGCCGTCGATTTTGGAAACCCGGTGTTGGACTTAGACGATTGTGCTACTCGACAACGATACCGCGATAGTCACGTTCGGATTTTGGGTATTGGGGATCCATTGCCCGCAATTGGTTAAGCAATAATTCGCTGATGACGAGATTGCGATACCATTTCCGGTCAGCGGGTACGATGTGCCACGGAGCCCAAGTTGTATTGGTGCGTGTGATGGCCGCATTGTAAGCTTCGCGGTACTCGGTCCAGAATTTGCGTTCTTCCAAATCAGCGAGATTGACTTTCCAGTGCGCATCCGGGTCATCCATTCGCGCCTGTAATCTTTCACGTTGCTCTTCTTTACTGATGTGCAAATAGCATTTCACAATCGTCGTACCCGAATCTTGGAGCATCTCTTCGAAGTGGTTGATTTGTGAATAGCGTTTTGACCAAACTTCTTCAGGTACCAAGTTGTGTACCCGAACTATCAGTACATCTTCGTAGTGGGAGCGATTGAAGATACCGACATTACCTTTACGTGGGACTTGGCGATGGATGCGCCAGAGATAGTCGTATTCCAATTCCCGTTCCGAGGGTTTTTTGAAGGAGTAGACCTGAAAGCTCCTTGGATTAACTCCTCGTGTGACGCAACGTACGGAACTGTCTTTGCCTGCGGCGTCCATGGCTTGCAAAACCAGCAACAGGGAGCGTTTGTTTTCGGCGTACAGCTTTCTAGCCAAAAGAGCCATTTCAATATTGTTTTTTTCAATCTGCTGATACGCGGTTTTTTTATTGTGTTGTTCCCACTCAATTCTCGAATCGATTTTATCTAAATCGCATGTCGCACCGGGTTCAAGCGTGAATGGTTTCGGCATTTCAAATCCCTTTGGTTGTAGCAATGGCTGTGGCGGAAGCACTGGTCACTAGGTCGCGTTGGAAAACGTACTCTAAGATTTGAGCAGGAGCGGAGATTAACTTGTGTGTGCCATTGTTTGGCGGTACTGCTGATCGAAGGCGGCCAGCATACTTTCGAGGTTGGAATAGGGGCCCGGTTGATAGGCAGGCGACTGCGCACCTTTTTGAGTCAATTCACAAACTCGCCAATCTTGTCGGTTGACGGTATCCCACATTTTCCAAGCACCAGCCAAAGAATCGACTGTTGCGGAAGGTCCCGATAGAAAGTGGCAGGAAACCTGCGTCGTACAGACGTCGAGAGGGTGTAATTGATGAATCATCACATAATCTGGGTGGGCACTGACAAACATGTTTGGAAAAACGGTGTAGTAATAAACCGAGCGACGTTGTTCCGCGGTAAGCCCTTCAAAAATGGGTCCCACCAGTTGTCCATCATGGGAAATCGTCTGATACCCGTCAGCCAGTTGCATGGGACCGCCCAAAATAGATCCCTCTAATAAATCATTGGTCGCCGTCTTGTAGGGAGTCTGTTGGTTGAGGTCTGGGTGAACCGTTGGGCAATGGTAACACTCACTGTAGTTCTGAAATATCAATTTCCAGTTAGCTTGAACCGTATATTCCAAAGTGTGAGCGATGTGCAGCGTGTCGAGCTTCCAGTTTTCCAAGCGAGTCAGCAAGGGCTGCATGGCTTGTTGGAACGAGGTGGCCGAAGTGTCAATATTTAAGAAAACCAGTTGGGCCCATTGAGCAGTTTCTACGGTTACAAGTGGGAAATCCGCTCGCTCAAAATCCTCGACCTCTGTCATGTTTGGGGCACCAAGCAATTTCCCGTCGCTGTTGTAACTCCATGCATGGTAGGGGCAAGTTACGCAGTCATTACGCAGGGTGCCGCAACTATCCTCCAGCAAGCGCGTGCCCCGATGGCGGCAAACATTATGAAAACCAGAGATTTCCCCAGATGGCTTGCGAACGACGATCAGGGCTTGGCCAGCCACATCCAAGGTGCGGAACTTTGAGGTTTCCTGTGAGTCGACAGCAAAATCTCGTTGTTCACAAACCGCCAACCAGTGCTTGGAGAAAATGGTCTCCAGCTCACGACGAAATGTTGAATCGCAGACAAACGCGTCCCGCTCAAGCCCTTTAATCATAACGCACTTCTCCGTTGAAATTGGCAAACCAAAAGGTGGGGTTTGTCTGAGTGTAGCCTTGCTGAATTCTGACCAGTGAAGTCGGTCCCGGTATCTTAAAGCGATCGCCAAAACCAATTATAGGTAAAGCGGGCTCGTTTGATAACGTAGGTTGATGTGACTCTGCGTGATCATGAGGATTTTCGATTACGCAATATAAACCATTTTGCTAAAAACACCCTTCCTATTTACGGATATGGATTCGATGTTTAATTTTAAGGTTTGGCGGGAGAACTCAGGGTGAGTTCGGCGACGTTTGGCGAACGCTTTTCACAACGGAGCCAGGGCAGCGATCGAAGAGGTGAATGGATAATCGATTTCATATGGGGCCAGCACTTCTAAAAAGGCATCGCCGCCGTTTTTCAAATCTTGGGGAGTCGTTGGTTCGGACACCGAACTCTATATTGGGAAGCTATACTGAAGTGAATATCGAGGCCATAGAATAATCAAATTCACTCACGCATTAACCCTGTTTACCTTGGAAAAGCCCGACACAGGTTGGTGTGAGATTACCCCCGCCGAAATCCCAGACGATAGTGTTTCGCGAAAAGAAAAGAGAATTGTCTGGTGAAGGGGCCGCGATTTTCAGGGCCCGCAGCCCGGTAACAAACGAAACGGCGGCCTCTGGAGGTTCGCTGACGATTTGTCTTGAAGTATTACTAGTGGCTATAATTGGTCGCGGCATCGCACCAGCGTCATAGGTCTTATGTCGGCCTGCTCAGCGGATTAGCCTTCTTGCAGCCCTATTCTAAATTGAGGGAATGGATGAAACCAAACTGGCAGGAAATTGGTAGCTCCTTCCTCCGCTCGCTTGTGCC
>JAAEPL010000609.1 GCA_024232675.1 Planctomycetaceae bacterium | reverse complement strand
GGTACCGTCTTTATGGCAACCGACCCCGTTTCAGCCTCCATGACCGAGAAAGGTCAGTGGATTTACGGTGGCTTGATCGGGTTCGTTACCGTCATGGTTCGCTCCATGAATATTGGATTCCCGGAAGGCATCATGTTGGCCATTCTCTTCGGAAATTGTTTTGCACCGCTAATTGACCACTTCGTTGTCGAAGCGAACATCAAAAGAAGGTTAGCTCGTCATGGCTAGTAATAAAAACAGTATCGCAAATACTTTGCTCACCTCGGTTATTTTGTGCTTGATCTGCGCATCCATCGTTTCGGCGGCTGCCGTTGGATTGAGGACGATGCAGGATAAGAACAAGCTAAAGGATCGGCAGGCCAACATCTTGGCAGCCGCGGGCTTGAAGGAAGAAGGTACCAATATTACCGAGACGTTTAATGCTCGAATCGAAGACCATGTGATCGACTTAAACACCGGCGAAGACGTCACCGATCAGGTGATCAAGGAATTTGGAAGCGTAGCCAAATATGATTCGATCGACTTGGCAGAGTCAAACAACGATCAGTATTCAGATATTCTGACGAACGATCCAGCAACGATCAAACGTCGGGAGAAATGGGCTCACGTTTACATCGTCAAGACCAGCGAAATGGATGTGACGCCGCTCATGTACGTTTTCCCAATACGCGGCAAGGGCCTGTGGTCCATTCTCAAAGGTTTTATCGCTCTAGACGCCAAGGACATGGATACCATCGTCGGTATCACCTATTACTCGCACCAGGAAACGCCAGGACTGGGTGGAGAAGTCGACAACCCCGTGTGGAAAAGCCATTGGGTAGGTAAGAAGCTCTTCAAGAATGATAAGTTCGCGATGAAGCTGGTGAAAACGGATTGGCAGAGTTCACCTTACACCGTGGATGCATTATCCGGAGCTACCATTACTTGCCGTGGCGTCGAACGCATGCTGGATTTCTGGATGGGTGAACAGGGCTTCGAAAAATACATCGACAACGTCAAAACGGCGGAAGCCAAAGCACAGGCGTCGAACTAACGAATTAATCAAAGATTTCTCTTTAAAGCAAATCGGATTCAGGAAACATCATGGCTGGGAACAAGACTAAAGACGTATTGTTCAACCCGATTATCCACAACAACCCCATCGCCTTACAGGTTTTGGGTATTTGTAGCGCGTTGGCTGTAACCACGCGTTTGGATAAATCGCTGACAATGTGCTTCGCCGTCATTTTTGTATGTGCGATGGCCAACGCGTCAGTCGCCCTGATTCGCAACAAGATCCCCAACAGTATCAGGATCATTGTTCAAATGACGATCATCGCCAGCTTGGTAATCGTCGTTGATCAGGTACTGCAAGCCGTCGCTTATGGTCTGAGTAAAGAACTTTCCGTCTTTGTCGGCTTGATTATTACGAACTGCATCATCATGGGCCGAGCTGAAGGCTTTGCGATGCAAAACACCGTTAAAGATAGCTTTATCGACGGCATCGGGAATGGGCTGGGTTACAGCATGATTCTCTTGGTTGTTGGATTTTTCCGAGAGCTGTTTGGTTCCGGAAAGCTGTTTGGCATCACGGTCCTCCCCGAGTCGATTTACCAGCCCAACGGATTGATGCTGTTGCCGCCAAGCGCCTTTTTCATCATTGGATTCCTCATCTGGGCGATCCGAGCTTATGACCGCGACCAAGTCGAGCACGACGATTCCGGAATCGGGCATACACACGCACACTAGATCTGATCGATTTTCTCAACCGACCAAACTGATAGAACGAAATAAGTACGATGCAATTTTTCGAACTCTTTATGCGAGCGGCCTTCGTCGAGAATCTCGCTCTAGTGTACTTTTTGGGGATGTGCACGTTTTTGGCCGTCTCGAAAAACGTCAAAACCGCGTTAGGCTTGGGCGCGGCTGTGATCGTCGTTCAGGGAATTACGGTTCCTCTTAATAACCTGATCTACAATCTTTTCCTTCGCAAAGGATCGTTGGTCTTAGGTGAGTACAACCTCGAGTTTCTCGGATTGATTTGCTACATCGGCGTGATCGCCGCGGCAGTTCAAATTCTTGAGATGACTTTGGACCGATTCTTCCCAGCACTGTTTAATGCTCTGGGAATTTTCCTTCCTTTGATCACCGTGAACTGCGCGATCCTCGGCGGGACGTTATTCATGGTTCAAAACAAGTACACATTTCTTGAGAGTGTGACCTACGGAATTGGCTCCGGCTTCGGCTGGGCAGTGGCAATCGCGGCCCTCGCTGGCATCCGGGAAAAACTTAGATACAGCAACGTCCCAGAAGGCCTGCGGGGACTGGGCATCACTTTTATGGTCGTGGGCTTAATGGCTTTGGCATTCATGGCTTTCAACGGAATCTAAAGTAGCAAACGCTGACTCGCTCGAGGGTAATCCACCGCGGGCAATGATCTTGGAAACTTTCAGTACATAATTGAAGCAATAAGATGGAAGAAATTTTTTATAGCGTGACGATGTTTACGTGTGTCGTAATTGGCCTGGTTGGGGTTATCCTCGGGGCCAAACGTTTCCTGATTCCTGAAGGCGATGTGACGATCAACGTCAATGGTCAGAAAGACATTCACGTGCCCAAGGGTGGCAAACTCATGAATGCCTTGGCCGAAGAGGGGATTTTCGTATCCTCCGCGTGCGGCGGTGGGGGAACGTGTGCTCAATGCCTGGTCAAGGTGACCGAAGGCGGCGGAGAAATTTTGGCGACGGAGCAGGGTCACATCAACAAAAAAGAGGCCCGAGAGGGTTGTCGGCTATCTTGCCAGGTCGCAGTGAAACAAGACATGGTGGTGGAAGTTCCCGACGAAGCATTTGAGACCAAGAAATGGGAATGTACGGTCCGCTCGAACCACAACGTCGCCACGTTTATTAAGGAACTGGTTCTAGAACTGCCCGAGGGCGAGGACGTCAACTTTAAGGCAGGTGGTTACATCCAAATCGAGTGCCCACCACACATCGTGGAATACAAAGACTTCGATATTGAAAAAGAGTATCACCCCGATTGGGATCAATACGATGTTTGGCAGTACAAATCGGTCGTAGAAGAAGATGTGGTTCGAGCCTATTCGATGGCCAACTACCCGGGCGAAAAAGGCATCATCATGCTGAATGTACGCGTGGCGTCGCCGCCTCCGCGTTTACCGGATGTCCCGCCCGGAAAGATGTCGTCGTTTATCTTCGGTCTAAAGCCGGGTGATAAAGTGACTATCTCCGGACCTTACGGTGAATTTTTCATCAAGGAAACCGAGGCCGAAATGATGTACGTGGGAGGTGGTGCAGGAATGGCGCCTCTACGCAGTCATATTTTCGAGCTCTTCAAAAATCTCAAAACAGGTCGTAAAGTGTCTTACTGGTACGGCGGGCGTAGTCTACGGGAACTCTTTTACGTTGACGAATTTCGAGAACTGGAGAAGCAATTCCCCAATTTCACTTTCAACATCGCGTTGTCTGAGCCTTTGCCGGAAGATAACTGGGACGGTTACGTAGGATTTATTCACCAAGTCGTAATAGACAACTACTTGAAAGATCATCCAGCGCCGGAAGAGATCGAATATTATTACTGCGGTCCGCCCATGATGAATAAGTGCATCCAGCAGATGTGTGAAGATCTTGGGGTAGAACCTGAGAACATCTCCTTTGACGATTTCGGCGGATAGGACAAGTCGAGAGATCGACTAACCTAAGGCGACTGAACCCATGGTAAGCAACCCAAAAACGCGACTCGCATTGATTCAAATGCTTGTCGCGTTTCTTTTTTTATTCGCCAATGCTCCTTGGTTGTCCGCACAAACGAGTACACGCCTAGAAATCACGGGCACGACCATGGGCGTGGTTGGCTATTCCGTGGTCGCTTTCGCGGATTCCGATGTAGCGACCGAGCTAAAAGCTTCGGTGGCTGAGGAACTCGAATCGGTCAACCAACGTATGTCGACCTATATCGCAGACTCCGAGGTCTCTCGATTCAACCAGTCTACCTCGACCGATTGGTTTTCCATCTCACGAGAGACGGCTGAAGTCGTCCAGAAAGCTCAAGAGATCAGCGAACTCTCGGACGGTGCTTTTGATATCACGGTGCAACCCCTGGTCGCCCGCTGGAAATTTTCCAAGGACAAGTCGAAGCTCACCAAGATACCTGACAAGGCATCGATCGCTGCTGACTTGAAGAGGGTTGGATACAAGAAACTGCAAGTCAGGCTGGATCCACCCGCGTTAAAAAAATCGGTAGCTGGCCTACAAATCGATCTCTCGGCCATCGCCAAAGGCTACGCCGTAGATATGGTGGCCGAGCGGTTACAGGCGATGGGTTTGGATAATTTTTTAATTGAGGTAGGTGGAGAGGTCCGAGCGTCGGGTGAAAAGCCGGACGAAACCAGTTGGCGGGTGGGCATTGAAAAACCGCTTCCAGGCGCACGCGAGCCCTATCAAATAATTGCCCTCTATCACCAAGCTTTGGCAAGCAGTGGTGATTACCGAAACTTTTTTGAGCTCAACGGAAAGCGCTACTCACACACCATTGATCCTCGAACAGGTTATCCCGTGGACCATGCGGTGACGGCGACCAGTGTCATTGCGCAAGATTGCACCACGGCCGACGCAATGGCCACCGCCATCATGGTGCTGGGGCGTGACGGCGGGATTCAGCTTGCCAACAAGGCCGGTGTGAAGGCATTGATTCTTTCCGAAACAAACAACCAATTGTTAGCCACCAAGACAGCCAATTTCCCCAGCAACGAAAAAGAGTCCATGATCCAAGAGGGGGGCTCCTTTCTCAAACTGGTCGGGATTGTCAGCGTCTTTTTCCTGTTAGCCGTTTTAGCGATGGCGATCGGAGTGATTTGCGGACGCGAACGCATCAAGGGATCATGCGGCGGCATTGCGGCGCTTGAGAATCCAGATATTACCCCGGAATGCTCATTGTGCAGCCGCGCTGCTGAATGCAATGACCTGAAGAAGGAATTGAAGAAACGCCAAACGGAAACGGATTCATAAGCGTTTGGCGGTGACTACAATTCTAGCCTCTACTCGGAACTGGGCTCCATGTTGAGCACCGCTGCGGCACCGACTGGAACAAGCGTGATCGGTATCTTCCCGGCCTGACAAGCAGCCACGTCTGTATCAGGGGCAAATTTTCGCGCGTGGTAGTCGCCTTTGTAGAAATAGCCGTCATCACGAGGCAGGTACTGGTTGGGCAAGGGAGTCAAATCCATCCGCGCTTCGACGACTTCAATCGCCGCAGGATCCTCTGTTACGACAGGAAAATTGACATTCCAGTAACATCCGGGCTTGAGTTTTCCATCGAGTAGAAATTTAAGCAGACGACGCGTCATGACTCGTGTGTGATTCCAAACTTCCTCGTTGAGTCCACGATGGTATTGTGAAAACGCAATTGCTGGCAATCCAAAAAAGGTTGCCTCACGGGCGGCTGCCACGGTACCGGACAAAAAGTTGTCGAGCCCCAAATTACTTCCGTGATTGACGCCGGAAATCACGAGGTCAACATCCGGACAAATTTCCGCCAAAGCAATTCGCACGCAGTCAGCGGGGAAACCATTAATCCAATGCCGCTTTCCGCCCAAATCAGCGGCATCTAGATGACCATCAAAAGTCATTTGATGACTGCAGCCTGAATGATGATGGCGAGGAGCGACGACCGTCACTTCCCCGAATTCCTCTGCAGCTTCGGCTAAAATCCCGATTCCTTCGGCATAAATGCCGTCATCATTAGTAACCACAATTTTCATGACTTGTCTTCCCAGTTTTCTCGTGCCTCATTTCTTCCAATCTAATATGATTGTTTCCACCTGTTTGGAAAAGGACACGTGCTAGTCCAAACAGCAGAAATTTACATTCACCATGCCTGCTGACAAAAAAAGTACATGCGTCATAAGGGGTCTAAACAAGAATTCGGCATGCAAGATTAACGGAACCTGAATTTCATAAGTTCAGATACCGCAACCGATCGATCGCGCAGTGAAATTCCAATGACCCGTGGAGCAAGCCTATCAGCAAGCTCGTTGAAAAAACCCCGAGGAAACACTGTCCACCCCGACAAAGCGTCGCCCGTTTCTCTAAAATAACGCGTGTTCTGTTACAACGCCCCAGCCAGAAAATCTTCCTATGTTGAGTCAAATAAAAACCCAAATCATCAAGAGATTTTTTGGATCACCTATTATCTTTTTCTGCTTTTTAATTTCGCTCTGCCTGCCAGCCTTCGCGGATGGCGGTGCTGAGAATCTTGTGTTGGTGGTGAATCGAAAACAACCAGAATCTTTAGCGCTGGCAAATCAATATATCGACTTGCGAAAGGTACCAGCCTCACACGTCGTGTACATCGATTTCAATCTTAAAAACGAAACTACTACGATTGCCAACTTTAAACAAAATATTCTGTTACCAGTCTTTAAGGCGATCAAAGAGAGGCGCTTGGACAATCAAATCAATTGCATTGTGTATTCATCCGGTTTCCCAACTCGGATTTCTGAAAAGGCTCACTTGGATGCATGGCTAAGCAAAACCGGCCAAAAATACAACATTCAACTACACGCTCCCTGGTGTTCTATAAACGCTCTGACGTATTACTACCAACAGGCTTTGAATGATGATCTCGATTTTTTCACATTGAATTCTAATCGATACTTTCGACGCCCGGTAAAGAACTTACTAGAGGAACCCTTTTCTGGTGAAACTCAGAGGCGATATAAAAATGCGCTTCGCAAAATGCGACCGCGAGAATATCAAGAAGCCATCAAACTATGGAAGCAACTTCAAAAATCGCATCCCGGCAATCCCGTCTTGGATTACCAAATCGCTCGCAGTTATGCGTTTAACAACCAACACACTGAGGCCAAGGAGGCTTTAAGAGAAGCGATGACCAAGGGCTGGTGTTACCGTACGGCGACCGCCAAAGACATTGCATTCTCCAGCATCCGCGACGAACCAAGCTTCAAAACGCTTCTCGCAGAAATGCCAGATGAAACGTACGGAATGCTACCAACTCGGCAATTCAAAAATGAGATCAACTGGGATCAGAATGGCTGGCCTACCTCGGGAGACGACTCGGGGCAACGTTATATCATCTCAACAGTCCTCGGAGTCTCTCCGTCTCTTGGCGGAACTGCAAATTTACAGGAGAACCTAGCGCAACTCAAAAGAACCGCCATGGCAGATGGAACTCGGCCGAGCGGTACGTTCTTTTTTGCCAACCACGGTGACGTGCGTTCTCGCAGCCGCGCTCCCCAGTTCGAATATGCTGTCACGGAACTCAAGAAACTTGGCTACTCCGCAGAGATCATTAAAACGACGATGCCTAAAAATCAGGAAGTGCTGGGAGCGACACTGGGTAGTGCCAAAATTCCTTGGTCCGATTCGGGAAGTACTTTCGCACCCGGCGCCATCTGTGACAACTTCACCAGCTACGGAGGATGGTTCTCGATGAACCAGACCGTTATCACTGATTACATCCGGTTCGGTGCTGGCGGAGCAAGTGGTTCGGTTTACGAACCTTATGCGATCCCGCCCAAGTTCCCACACGCCTCCATTCAGGTGCACTACGCTCGGGGATGCAATTTAGGTGAAGCGTTCTACCAGTCCATTGCGAGCCCGCGATATATGTTAATTGTTGGTGACCCACTGTGTCGCCCGTTTGCCAAACTGCCACAATTTGAAGTTCGTGGTATTCGCGATCGGGACCAGGTAAGAGGTGATTTCACATTCAGTGCAACTGCAAAAGATAACTCTCCTACCATGGGTGGTTATCAAATTTTTCTGGATGGAAAACGAATTGCCACCATCCAAGAGGCTGCAGACTACACGCTCTCAACCGCCCAGCTTGGCCCAGGTTTTCATGAATTGCGAGTCGTTGGCTTCGCCGACGACCTAATTGCGGCCAGCACCAGTCAAGTGTTTGGTTTCACCTACCTCAAAGGTAACGTGTCATTGAAATTGCAAGCGTCTAATGGCTCTCAACATCAACTAGCCGATTCGTTGAAACTTTCTGCGACCTCAAGCGTTGGCAACGGAATTGCGATCATGCAAAACTCTCAGAAAGTCGGAGAGATTCGCGGAAAATCTGGGCAGGTGCAGGTGGCGTGCAAGAAGCTAGGATTAGGAAAAACGAAGCTTTACGCTTTGGTTCTCCATAATGAGAAAGTGACTTCCAGTATCCCAATTGAAATTGAAATCAATCCGTAAGCGACGCGAATTGCTGTTGGCCTCGCCGAACTTGTCTTTTCACGATCGCCTCCCGAATCCACTGAACACCCTGCCGCATCCCAACGCCACAAAGCTCTAACCAAGCATCACAGATGTCTGACACTTCCGGCGGGCATTGGGCTTGGCACTGACAAGGGGATTGCTGAGGGACAGAAACTTGTACTGGTACCATTTTGCAGCGGCGAATGGGCACTTGAAATGCTTGTTGGTAAGGAATGCAGACCGTGTAATTCTGTATCTGTTGCAACGGCACCTGACGGCAAACGTTACGATAAACCGTTTTCGATCGTGATTGTGGAATCATGACTGTGTAATTTCGAGTCACAATCTCGGGGACTTGGCGTACCTTAGTTCGATACAAAGTACGAGTACGTTTTTGGGCAACGGCAACCATATCCGTGATATTACTAATGACAGGAACACTCCGATAACGGGTTTCCATTACAGAACGGGTTTTGATCCGAGAAACAGTTTCCGTATAATTCTGCAGTTGTTGGTAAGGAACCTTGTTGTAGACCGTCTTGGTTATCGTACGGGTTCGTGTTTCTGGCACCGTCACCGCATAACTCTGCTGTTGCTGATAGGGAACTTTCACATAGTGTTTTTGCATGACAACCCGCGTTTTTGATTGAGGCACCTGCACCTGATAGTTCTCTTGGGCCTCGTACGGCACCCGTACCTGATACTCCTCAGTCCGCACACGATTTTGTATCCGTGGTACTCTTACCGTGAACGTCTCGTCGTAGCTTCGTTGTTCCGAGCGATACTTTGTAACCGGGATTTTCCGAATCCGATTTTCCGATCTCAAGCGTTGAACCGGCATCGATCTGGTTTTGGTTTCCGTGCGGTATTTGGTAACCGTATACTCCCGCACACGTGATTCTGTCTGTTGATCATAAACGAGACGGACCTCCTCGCGTTGGTCCGTGCGGTAACGGGTAATAGGTACCTGTCGTGATCGTTGTTCCGCACGCATCAAAGTGACTTGGTATTCGTAGGGGATTTGCTCGGTCACCATGCGATAGCAAGTTCGGGGAATCTTTTCCTCTACGATATTAGGTACCCAAACCGGCTCGCAAACAGAAGTAGATTGACAATCGCTTCCGCACATTTCCACATTACCCGCTTGGCAATTTTGCTGGGGGAGTTGGCGAATCGTTGTTTCCCAATGACCAAGATCACGCCTTCTCGTTTCATAGGTCGTGTAGGGAACCGTGCGACATTCAGTCCGAAACGCTTGTCGCGTCTCCTGATAGGGCACTTGAACCGTATAAGCTTGAGTGATTTCCTCAGTCACGGGCACCTGCACGCTGTACGAGCGTCTTACCTCGCGAGGTTTTTGCACCTGAATTTGATAGGGCTCCTGTACCTTCTCCTCAAAAGGAACAGTCACGCGATAATTCTGCATCACGGTATCGGTGTAGGGAACCATGACGGTGTAGGGTTGCTCAATTTCTGCCGTATAAGGCACTTGCACGGAATAGCGTTTGGTCCGCGTCTGCTGCTCCGTATCATAAGTTGTGTAGGGCGTAGAAATCTTACGCGTGCGAGTCTCAGTGCGATACTTCGTTACCGGACGAGATTTATTTTGCAGAATGTAATCGGTGTAATTCTGAACCTGTTCACGCTGCCGTGCTTCGACGCGATACAGCGTTACCTGCTTGGTTTTCGTTTGAGGCACATTGACCGTGTAGTTTTCCTGAAACTGTTTTTGTTCCGGAACAATTCGATACAGCGTAACCTCGCGTGTTTTTTGCTCGGGTACATTGACCGTGAAGTACTTTTCGACGGGAACTTGATAGGCCTCTGACCGATAGTTAGTTACCTGCCGAACACGTGGTTCCTGCACCATTACCGAATAGTTTTGCTCGAATGCCTCTTGTGCAGAGACCGTTCGGTAAATCGTATGCTGCCTGGTTCGTTGTTCGGGAACCTGCACCATGTAGTTTTGAATTTCCGGAACTTGATAAGTCTCATTCCGGTAGGTGGTAACGGTGCGTTGACGGGTCTCGTATCGCAATTGAGTCCGGTATTCAGTGCGGTATCCGGTCTCCCACTTGGGCACAAGCACTGTCCGAACATCGCACTGGGTAACCGCTTTGCCACAATGGGCGCATTGGTCACCGGCATCCCCATAGGAAGGCAGAGGCTCATCGACCAAGGGAAAATTTTCCTGCGGCGTAGCCCATGCGGTGGTCGTCAAAACCAGCAAAGTACTGAGAAAAGTCAGGCACAAAATGTGTGGGGTGTGCTTCAACATCGAACGGGAAAATCACATCGCATCATGTTTGATCAGTTCGGCACATCAACGCCGACTAGAACAGGACAAACCGGCAGGGTGCCGACCTGCTTCCACCCCAATTGTAATTGGGGAATTTTGATTTTCCATGCACGGGCAAGCCTGCCAAATCCGGTCAAATCGAAGATCGCAAGCGGCTAATCCCAGCCTCCTGAAAGCGGCATTTTTGCAGCTTTTCCCCGGTTATCACCGCAGAAAGCGTTTTCCCACGACCGCCCCGCCTGTCGACCGGCGTCCCTTTGGAAATGGACGCTCAATCGTCAGGAAACAGCGCCGCGAGCGCCTGGCCTACCTCATTCGCAATTTGGGCTGTGGATGACCACGAAAACTGCAGTCGGCGGGACGTCTCATCCAACACTTGAATCTCGATCTCAATCCGATTTTCCGGTAGCAGTTCGCTGAATTTCCCCGCCCATTCAATGGCCACGATCGAGTCGTCTTCAAAGTACTCAGCGATACCCAGTTCAAAAAACTCATCCTCATCGGCAATGCGATAAGCATCAATATGAACCAAGGCGTGCGTGCCTTGGTAGAGTTGAATCATCGTAAACGTAGGACTGACCACCGTTTTTCGATCGATACTGAGTGATTCGGCTATCGCTTGAACAAGATTAGTTTTCCCAGCACCAAGCGTACCGTTTAAGGCAATGGTCATTCCGGGTTGCAGGCAGGTACCGATCAGACCACCGATACGTTCGGTCTCGCTGACGCTACGACTTACAACCGTGAGGACGTGGTTTTCACTCATTCGCTTTCATCCCCCATTGAATGTTCGTACCCAACCGGCTGAAACACTTCGCTCACTCCCGCCCGTTTAGCCAACCATTCCGTTGACTCAGTAAACTCACCAATCCGAGTGAGTGGAATATCCTTGGTCTCTGAAAGGATCTTATCGACTGCCTCTGGAGCAACGACAATGATCAACTCAAAGTCTTCTCCGTCAGAAATGGCATGCTGCAAGGCGGTCCGCTGAGAGGTCTTCGCCAACACGTATGCATCCGCAGCAATTGGAACTGACTGCAAATCGATTTCAAATCCAACGCCGCTGGCTTTCGCCATTTTCGTCAAATCAACTCCCAAAGAATCACTTATATCAGTGCAGGCTCGAATGATTCCGTCTGCTTCGGACCACTGTTGAGCGAATGCCAATCTGGGCTCAAATAGGGCGTGTTGCGATAAAATACTGCCCCCCAAATCGCCCGTTACCAGAATTTGATCGCCCGGTTTTGCATTCGATATCAACCAGGCTCCTGTCGATGGCGCCGTGCCCATCGCCGTGATCGAGATTACCAACCCCTGATCCCAGGTGACAGTGTCCCCGCCCACGATTTCCACATCGTATTTGGCGGCTAACGCAGCCATCCCGGTGAACAATTTCTTTGCATCATCAAGATGACTAGAGCGGGGCAGGGCAAGTGAAACCAAGGCAGTTTTGGCATGGGCGCCCATAGATGCCAAATCGCTCAAATTAATCGCTAGCGCTTTGCGGCCAATATCCTGCAGTGACAGTTGGGATGAATGGAAATGCACCCCTTCACAAATGGCATCGCATGTCACGACCCATTCCCGATCTGTGCGAGGCAAGACGGCACAATCATCACCGATCCCGACCGTTGCAAAGCGAGTTGCTCCAAACTGTTGCTGGAGCCATTGGATAAGCGCTTTTTCCATGATGATTTAAATACAACAATCCCAAGCATCGCAAGAACCGCCGAGACAATACGCCATACCCTCGTTGAACTACCAGGAACGCAAGTCTTTGACCTGTTCTATGTTAAGAAAAGTCGGCCACGTCAGAAAGTGGCAAGAAGTTGGCATGAGTGACAAATCACTCTCCGCGGCCTATCTAGTTAGATGCAATGCGGATATTGCCGTAGAAGGGCTCTCCGTTGCGGATAATGTAAAACACCGTCTCATCGCCCCGACGCACATCTTCCTGCTTCAACACGTACATCAAGTTTTCAATACTCTCTGTCTTCCAACCATCCATCGTGACCAAAATATCACCACGTCGCAGCCCCTCTTGATCGGCAGGGCCACCGGGTCTGACGTGATCGATTCTCAGTCCTTTGGAATAATTGGGATGTCGGCTACCAATCACACTGGAACCGACCGCGGTAACCTTAATTCCAAACTGGCTCCATATCGATACGTCACCGGTTGGTTTGGTTGCCCCCAGTTGGACCGCCACGGTTTGCGACTCGTCACCGCGTTCAATCTCTAGCTCCAGCTTGCTGCCGGGCGAGATGTCGAGCATCAAGCGGTGCAGATCTACGGCTCGCTCACAGTCTTGGCCATTAATGCACTTGACCACATCCCCATATTTAAGACCGGCTCTCTCGGCAGCACTAAAATCTTTGACGGACTGAATCCGGGTCGTTGGTTGATCGTCTTGGTAGACCGTACGGGCGATAATTCCGTGGTCCAAACTGAGCTGAGTGATCTCACTCAAAAATCCTGCCGCGACTTCCATCGCGTCGTTGACCGGGATCGCAAATGCGATTCCCTGTGCGCCCACCCTTACCGCGACATTGATACCGATCATCTCTCCATCCAAATTGATCAACGGACCGCCCGAGTTACCGGGGTTGATGGAGGCATCGGTTTGCAGCAGGTTGTGATAAATCTGCTCGTCACTCACTTGGACTGTGCGCCCAATCTCGCTAATAATTCCGCGAGTGATCGTATCCTCGTAACCGTACGCATTCCCCAACGCGGCTACGGTTTCAGCCAACATCACATCGGATGAGGTACCCAGTGGTATGGTCGGCAACACCTCATCGGAGTCGATCTTAATCAGCGCTAGATCGGTTTTATTATCGTGCGCGATTAATTGGCCCACGGTCGTTTCACCGCCGGCAAGGGTTACCTGAATTCTTTCGACATCCTCGACAACGTGAAAGTTGGTGAGGATGTAACCACTGGGATCAATAATCACGCCGGTACCCATACCGTTGACTTGTCGAACGGCCTGAGTCCGGGTACCGGCATTTATATTAGATCGTAAAGTTTTTTTGCCCCGGAGATTCACCACGGCAGGACGTGCGTTGGCCACCGCCTTTACCAGAGGAGTCATGCGTTTCGTGGCGTCGTTCTGTGCCAGCACCCCACTGGGTAGCCAGAAAATCGACAGCAGCGCCATCGTGCACAGTATGCGGAACGAATTCCTGGATTGGAGACTGATCAAGGTGAACGCTCGAAAGCAAATTTTTGGGTCTGGGTCGCAAATTAACCGCCTGGTCTTCCCCGTGGGGAGTCCTATTCGGTATAGGTGGTTAAATCGGATAAATGATCGCAAACCCGTGAGAGACGGATAAGCAACCGGAATAGCTTGACCAGATTATCGTGCAAGCATCGCCGCACCCTGCGGCATATACGCGTTGGCCAAACTGCGTTGACTTTGCGGGCCATTTTGGGAAGAAAGCGTTTCCGAATACTCAACCAAGCTTAAGCCAATTGGGTAACCGGCGAACTTTACCGTTCTTGCCAACTGACGCCACAACGGACCAACCCGTCGCGACCAGGGCTTCGCCACGCGTAATTTCGTACTCATGCTTGATGCGAACGCCCTTGCTGCGGAGAACATGAGTCCGAATTTTCAGCAAATCATCGAACAAAGCCGGTAAAAACAACTGACAATGCACTTCCGAGACCACTAATAAGAGGCCTTCCTCCGCCAATCGATGGAAACTGTGGCCTGCCGCGCGTAACATTTCCAGGCGACCGATCTCAAAATAATTAATAAAGGCGGTGTGATGCACGTGCCCTTGGGCGTCGGTTTCCGAATAACGAACACGAATAGTATGTGTGTGTTCCAAGAGCGGAAATCCAGAGGGATTATCCATGATTTTGTTTTCGTTTTTCCGTTGGGATGCCGACGATTTCTTTTGCACAAAGGGTCGCAATTCGTTACCCTCTGAAGCGTATTTACTTCAAAAAAACCCAAAAATTTGGATTCAACATGAGTGTTGGCGACGAGTCCGGTTCCTCTTCGGTCGATTTCGAAACCATGCGAGGACGAGATTACCCCTCGATTCGCCAATTTACCGTGTTTCTTGAGAACCGCGTAGGCCAGCTGCTGCAGATGGTCCGTCGGTTCGAGGGTAGCAGTATTCGAATTGTGGCCGTCAATATCCACGATAACAACGAATGTTCTATTGTCAGATTCGTACTCTCTCACCCTGAACAGGGTCGTGAGATCCTCGAACGAGCCGGCTTAGCGATGGTGGAAAGTGACTTGATTGCGGTCCGCATCCCGTCTCAAAACCGCCAACCCATGCTGCGAATTTGCTTGGCGTTGCTGGCGGCTGAGATCAATTTGATCCAGGCCTACCCCCTGCTAATTAATTCCGACGATTATTCTGCCGTCGCTTTGATGGTGGATGACATCGAAATGGCGCAACAAACCCTTTCTGAACAGGGCTTCCACATGCTCACGGAACAGGAATTGATCGACTTGCACGAAGGAATGTAGCGAGTTGACTAAGGGACAGCAAAACGCCCCTTGCACGTCAGTATCAGGCAACGCAAGATATTCTTAGCGGGCAACTTTGCCGGCTGGGAACCGGAAGATTTCATTAATTCAAACCCTCTGATGACACGCTATGCCAATTCGCGTTACCTGCCCCGGTTGCCATACCCGGTTTAACGTCAGCGAGAAATTTTCTGGGAAAGAGGGTCCTTGTCCGAAGTGCAAGAAAACCATCACCATCCCCGCAGCATCGGAGGCAGTTCAGGTCCATGCCCCGGAAGGTTTTGGCCCGAAAACAGCGGTTGGAAAAGCTGTTTTCCATCCGATCAAAAGAAAAGACACGCGCCTGTCTCCCGTACAAATGGTATTGATTGGCGCGACAATTGTCGGATTCCTGGCAGTCGCTCTCCTCATGCGTCTCGGATTTGAGGACAAAGCGGCAGTGAACTCCTGGCTCCTCCTGTTGGGCTCGGTGCTAGTGGCCGTTCCCTGCGTTTATGCCGGTTATTCTTTCTTGGGTAATTCGGAATTGGGAAAACTTGAAGGTCAGGAACTTTGGCTGCGAGTGATACTTTGTTCCTTAGCCTACGCCCTAGTTTGGCTGACCATCTATTTAGTTTCCTACGCCGTGGGACCGGAACTGGGTATGTTTGCAGGACTCGCTTTGATGATGGCACTCGGGGCCGGCGCTGCCTACCTTTTTCTGCAAATGGACTATTTGATGGGGATTTTGCATTACGGTCTTTTCTTGGGCGTGTGCATTCTCCTCAGGACTGTGGCTGGCTTCACCGCCATACCTTATGCAGAACCAGCGGGATCGAATATCGATGATGTTCTCAACGCCCAGCGTCAGGCCAACGATCTGGCACAACTCGTGATGGATACTTGCCAGCCTTTGATTTAATCGCCTCGAGGCCCATGAGCGAACTACACTCTATTCCCGAAATCATCGCCCTCGATTCTCGGGAAAGCCTGATTCGCATCCCCGGCGAGCAAGATGTACCGATCACCCCGCGAATCCGTCAGTTAATTGATTCGCGTCCCTTTCAGAGGTTAAATTCAATAAGCCAACTTGGGCTTGTCTCGCTCGTTTATCCCGGCGCAACCCATACGCGATTTGAGCACAGCCTGGGCGTCTATCGCATGTCCCTGATGTTTCTAAAACGACTGGCCACCAACCCCCGATTTCTTGCGAAAATCACCCCCCACCACGCTGAACTATTAATCGTCTCAGCCCTGTTACACGACGTGGGACATTGGCCCTATTGCCATCCCATTGAAGACATGCAATTGGATGAGGTTCCCGATCATGAAAGCTTGGCTATTCAACGCCTGCAGCATTCAACGGTGCCAGATATTCTGCAACAACATTTCACTTTTGATTTGGACGACGTTTCTCAATTGCTGGCTGGCGATACGACCGACCCCGCAACGCAGTTACTCTCCTCGGTACTTTCCGGACCTGCTGACGTCGACAAAATGGACTACCTTTATCGTGATAGCCTGCATGCTGGGGTGCCCTACGGCATGCATTATGATCGCGGACGGTTAATAGGCAGTCTCTGCCTTGACCCATCAAGTACCTCATTGGCGATCACGGAAAAAGGAGTGACGGCCGCCGAGTTAATGGTTTTCGCGAGATACGTCATGTTCAGCGAAGTCTACTGGCACCACGCCGTACGCAGCGCAACGGCCATGTTACAACGCTCCGTCTACCTGCTGAGAACGCAATTGGATTTTGAAAAAGTCTTTGCTGCCACAGAAATAGAATTTCAACAAATCATGCGCCAAGCTTCAGCGGGCACTGCCGCGGAAAATTTGATCGAAAGCCTTTTTGGTGAACAACGCTGCCTGTTTAAACGCCTGGCTCAATTTACAATCTTGGAAAATCGCGACCTTTTCGAGCGAGTGTCGCGGCGAAAATATGGTTGGCTCGTTAAATGTGCTGGCAATTTTTCGCAGGTCCTGAAAGCAGCAACGGGCTTGCCACTATCTGCTGAGGACATCTTGATCGATGCTCCACCTGTGGGCCTCGAAGTTCAATTCCAAATTCCGGTACGAGACCGCTTCGGGAATTACCGCATGATAGGGGATGTTTCCCCTGTCGTGCACACGTTAGCCACGGAACAATTCGACAACTACGTGAAACGAGTGCGGATTTTCGTGCACCCCAAATGGTCGTCACTGAACTCTTCCAGTCTAGATTTAAGAGATTTACTTGACCAAGCCATTCGTTTGACGGAATCAGATTGAATCCAATTCGACGCTTTGAATAGCTGATTTCCTGCCATCGTCGCCTCCTCAGGCCATGGGCGAGGCCAAACGATCGAGAAATCCCGTCTACGCCCTTGGCGAGAATTTTGTTAGTTTGTGGGCGTAACGGGCAAATCTGAATGATCTGGAACCTGCGGAATAGCTGAATCGTGAAATACGCATCTGTCGGACCGATAGCAGTCTGGCTACCTGAAAAAATCGAAACCAACGAAGATTTACAACGTGAGCAACCACGTTGGAATCTGCCTGCCGTAGCGGAGAAAACTGGAATTCTACGACGGCACATTGCTGCGCCGGACGAGTGCTCCTCTGATTTAGCGGTGAAGGCTGCGGAAAAGTTATTTTCTGATTTCGATATCGACCGTAATTCGATCGATTACTTGCTGCTGTGCACTCAGACCCCCGATTACCCACTGCCCACAACCGCTTGCCTTGTTCAGGATCGACTCAACCTGAGAAAAAACACAGGCGCAATCGATTTCAACTTGGGCTGCAGCGGATTTGTATACGGTTTGTCGCTCGCCGACGGACTCATTCGCACAGGCGAGGTGAAACGTGTCTTGTTGATTACGTCAGAAACCTACACCAAGTTAATTGACAAGGATGACCGCAGCCTGCGTACGATTTTTGGCGACGGAGCAGCTGCCACGTTAATTGAAGCTTCTGATCAGCAATCTTTGTCGATGTTTGAATTTGGAACGGACGGTAGCGGCGCAGACACATTGATTGCAGGGCAGGGTGGGTTTCGTGATCAAGCCAGCATCATCCCACCAAGACACCGCCAGCGCTGGAAAAGCAATCTCTACATGGACGGCCCCAGCCTGATCAATTTCACTGTCAGCGCTATCCCGGGCGTGATCGAACAAATTCTAGGTAGGGCGAAACTCGAACTCGAAGAAATCGACATGCTGCTGATGCATCAGGCGACATTGAAAATGCTTTCCATGCTGCAGCAACGAATCGGCGTCACCTCGGAAAAGATGCCAATTCGACTGGAAGAGGTTGGTAACACGGTCTCCTCAACGATACCTATTCTGATCCAAGGCTTACGAAACAGTGGGGAGCTGAAACCTAACATGAAATCCATCATGCTCGGTTTCGGCGTCGGTTGGTCGTGGGCAGGCTGCCTGTGGCAAGATACCTGGCAAACTAGCTAACTAGCTTGTTGCGACTATCGCCAAAACCATGAACCGTCTGGCAAATGTAAGCTCGCTTATTGGGTGGCGGTGGCCGGCAGAACGACCCCTTTAATCTCTCCATCGACGACCAGACGATCTTCTACGTACCCTTGAATTTCGCAGATAACCATCACGTTCTTGCGTAGCCGTTTCTTGCGTGCCATGACAATCAATTTGTCACCAGGCACCACCATGCCGCGAAATTTAACTTTGTCGATACCACCAAATCCGACAATGCCGCCGCCTTTGATATCGTACAAGCTAGCCAT
This sequence comes from Planctomycetaceae bacterium, assembly GCA_024232675.1. Taxonomy (GTDB): domain Bacteria; phylum Planctomycetota; class Planctomycetia; order Pirellulales; family Pirellulaceae; genus CAJQPP01. Next base: position 1,127 of record JAAEPL010000609.1, on the reverse strand, counting down.
GTAGGCCACCAACTGCGCGGTCGATTCACAAATAATCACGCCCGGCATCAGGGGGAATCCGGGCATATGCCCACGCACCCAAAATTCGTCTTCGGTGACGTCTTTGTAACCAACCGCCGTCATTGTGTCCGCATCCAAATAGAGGACACCGTCCAGTTGCGCCATCTCGAAACGTTGCGGAATATGCTCTTCCACGCCCGCGCGATCGACAAGGACATTGTTCACATCAAATTTATCAAAGCTGACGATTGGCTCAATCATAATCGAGTCGAGTTCCTGCACCAAAACAAGCGTAAATATTCGGATGGCGGTGAATCCGTGTGGACGGATTTTAGCAAGCCTTCCCCTTTATTCAAGCGAAATGCTAGTGGTTCCTCGGAGTTACTGCTACATCACATTTGCTGGGGGAATATCAGTACCACAATTTGCGAGTAGCGTCCGCTGCCAAGCCCTCTTAATTCGCTATCTTCACGGACCCCCAGAGACAGCCATCTCCATGGCCTATCCGCAACCATGCCAAAACTCCTATTCACGGGGATTTATCTGGCGGACGCTGTTTCCCCCAAAACCTGCCCGCTTTCCGCTGTCGCTTTATTGACGGATATCACGGCAGCCCAAACGACAACAATCGCTGCCTTTCCACGTATTAGTTCTCGCCCTAAAAGGTCGTCGAATAGTAACTTTGACGGAGTAGATTAGGATATTGGCATAATCAACTTTATCCATTCAGGGAGTCCTCAGTGATTGATCGCAGACAATTACTAACCGTGGTTGCTGGAACAGGAATAGGTACCCCGGTTTTCCATCGAGCGTTAACTGGCTTGCTCCAGGAAGAGGTTCCGAATACGAGGCCGGAAGTGACCGCCGAGATGGTGCAGACCGCGGAGTGGATTAGCGGGACGGATTTCAGCGAAGAAGAACGGCAAGCAATCGCCAAAAGCGTCAATCGCTCGATGCGAGATTGGGATAAACTTAGATCACAAAGTCTGGGATTTGAGGATTTGCCGGCGTTGCATTTCCAACCCTTATCCGGAGTCCCCCGCCAAGCTTACTCGGTCCAGAGATCGGTCAACCCAATTGAATCTGCCACCGTGGATTTGCCGAGCTCGGATGAAGACATCGCTTTC
>JAAEPL010000608.1 GCA_024232675.1 Planctomycetaceae bacterium | reverse complement strand
GACCAACACAGATGGTATCGACGGCTGCCGCTAGATGAAGAGGCCCAGTGTCGCAGCCAAGGAACAGCTCTGCTCGCTGCATTAAAGCAGCCAATTGTTGAAGATCGGTTGGGGGCGCCAGGATCGCTGCTCCCTCTGAGCTAGCGCAAATCGCCATGGACATCTTACGTTCCTCGTCCCCTGCCCAGGTAATCACAGGCCGCAAGCCCGTTTGCTGGTGCAGCTCGCGAGCGACCTTGCCAAATCGCTCATCTTCCCAACGCTTGGATGGCCAACTAGCGCCCGGGTTAATAACCAGGTAGCGGCTTTCCGAAAGCCCCTGTTCATCGAGGAATTGGTCAATGTAGCAGTGGGCGGATTCTCGCAGAGGTAAATGAAACTGTGCCTGTTGATGATTTATCCCGAGGCCTTGCAGCAATTCCAGTGAGCGATCGACCAAATGGGTCGATTTCGGCTCAACACTTACATTGTTAAACCAGCTGGAGAGTTCCCTGCCGTGGTCACCGCGAAAGCCGACACGCGTCTTGGCACCTGAAACCCAGCCCAGCAGGGCGCTCTTGGCGATGCTTTGCGGGTCGATTGCGATGTCAAACGCATACTCTCGTAATTGCTTGCGCACGGCTAGGATCGTCTTGGTCTTTTTTAACCACCCTTTCGGGATGGTGATCAGCTCGTCTAAATCCGGATGGTGTTCCAGTAACTGGGGGGTGGGCTTTTCTACGGCCCAAGCAATCCACGCGTCCGGCATCGCTTGCCGTAATGCCGAGAGCATGGGCAGGGTGAGGATACAATCGCCAATGTGACTGAGGCGACAGATTAAGATTCGCGGACGTTTTGATTCACCGTCGACTTTAGACATGACTGATTCCTGTTAATCCGTGGACTCCATGGAATATAGGATTCAGTGGCGAAATCAGGTAAGTGCAACCCGGTGAATTCGTTGAAATTAAATAAAACAGACCGCCGCAATGCTAGCAATACGGCGGTCTGTGGCATTTTTTGTGGTGATCAAAACGACTATTGATCGTCGTCTTCGGGGACGCTCTCGGCTTCCAATACAAATTCGATGTCAGGTCGTTTGGGCATGCGGTAACGCTGGTCTTTATTTCGCTTGGCTTCCCGTTCGGCCACATCGGAAGACAGCGGCAAGTCGTCTGAGACTTGCGAATCCTTAGAGCGGGTATCGATGATGTCTTGAAGGATGAAGTCTGAGGGCCAGGGATCCTCCCCCGCGACAGATCGCACGACCATGTATTTGCTGATGGAGGTCACGATGTCGTCAAACATGGGACCAAACTTTAGTTTCGGTTCTTCTTCCATGATCTCGGACCAAATGGTGAACGCCTCATCGAATTTCTGGATGGATCCGGGCAGGGTTTTCACTTCACCGGTGATGGGATCGCGTTGTTCGAACTCGTCAAAAATAGCTCGATCTCGCAGTGCCAAGGCATCGAACTCAGCTTGCCGAGCGGCAATTCCTTTTTCTGTATGTTCGACCCCGGATTGCATTTTCCAATGTTCGTAATTGACGGTGGAACGGAAGTGGTTAGCCGTTTCCATCTTGACGGATTCTTCGGCGAGCTTTTTAAACAGCTCTTCCGTTTCCTTTTGCTTTTCGGGTGGCGCTTGGGATGCGATCTGTCGGTCGATTTCCAGTTCGTCTCCATAAAGAATTTGTTGGACGACTCGCAGGCTTTCGAATTCTTCGTCAGTCAAGGAGTCGACTGGGCGTCCGAGCAGCAGGCGTTGTTCGTCGGTGAGGGTGGAGATCTTTTGGCCCAGCAAACGATTTCGCTCACCAGGAACGATGACATCCAGTCGGTTGCGTAAGCTTTGTACCGCCGCGGCCGAGCGGAGTAGGTTTTCCATGGTCACTTCAATGCCCGCGAAAACGGTCAACGGTCGGTTTCCGAACTCAACCCATTCTTGATTTGCGCGATCCCACAACGAGGCGAGATATTCGTCCGAGCGAAATTCCGATTGCAAGGACATCGCCATGTTTCGCAATTGAGCGGGGCGGTAATTGTAGAACAGCATTTCTTTGCGACGTCGTTCGACGGGCCCTGTGCCATCAATACCGCTTTCCACCATGCGGACGGAACGGTCATACCATTCGTAGGCGAGCAGCCAGTGATCTGGACCGTAATCGCAATTGTTAACGTTGTTGATATTAACGAACTTGCTCATCTCATCGAGAAACGGAGTGTCGTTTCGGAATAGGCGACGGTACTGCACACGTTCGTCGGCATTGCCGAACTTGTTGCCACTGAAAAAGCCCAGGGAGTCGATGATGCGGTGATCGCGGCGGTTGTAGGGGATGCCCTTGGTGAGGAACTCAATCCCTTTTTTGACCCACGCATAGCGTTGTTCGTAATCGTCGAACTCTACCGAGGTGTTGTAGGACAGGTTGTGTCCTTGGTATTCCCAAACCTTGATGAAATTGGGTTGGATTTTGACCAGTGAATTGAGCGTTGACGAGAACGTATCCCACTGTTTTTTCTCTTGCGCTTCGAGCGCCTGCATCCACAGGATATTGACAGCTACCCCACGCAGTCCCAAGGAGGCAAGTTTCATGGTTTCACTGCCCGGATCAATTTCCGAGAGTCGTGCTTGCGACAGTTCGTAATCGTCGCGGAGAGATGAGAGTACACCTCCCGCATCACGAATTGCGTTTTTATCGTCTCGGGTGGCCGGGCGGCTGACCAACGAAAGTGGGATCAACAGACCGCCAACGAGGGCGATGTAAATGACTTTGCGAACAAAACTTTTTGACTGGTTCATGCGGCCAATTCTCTAGTTTTCAGACAGAAGTAACCCAATATTGTGAGCCCCAAGCAAAAGGCAAGGGAGATAAATACCGCCACCAACAAACGATCGTTATCAACGAAGTAGCCATATGTCAGGAAGTCTGAGAAATCGAGACGACTGAAATCTGGCACGACCTGTGTGACGGCACCCACCATGTTGATAAAGACAGAGTCGATACTAGTCATAATGTTACGGACGATCCCCTCCGGCAGTGGTCGGCTCGTATTTTCCTGTGTAATTAACCGCACGAATGACTCGATCGGGCCGCCGCCTTCGATGGTAAAGGAAGCGAGTTTTTGCAACCATTCCGAGAAAAACCCAAAAATGATCGTGCAAATGACCGCTAACATGACGACCGGGGAGCTAAGGAAGGTACTGAAAGCAACTCCCAAGCAGGTCACAATCATCATTTGCAGCCAGATTCCGACGTACCCCTTAAAGAAATTCCACCAGTAAGGTTTGTCGGTGGCCCGGAAATAAATATCCGCTTTGGCCATTCCCAGATACTGGTCTTGATCCAAGCAGCGAATGGTTAGTTTGAGCCGACCGTTTTTGGCGAAATCTTCAAACAAGTCGAAGTTGCCGTTCTCCAATAATTCTCCGGAGGCACTGAATTTTTGACCTGGCAAAGTCCGCGGGATGGCTTTGACTTGCACGGAAAATTCTTCCGACTCAAACTCAAGCTGTTCCGAAACGTAGCGGTCGCCGGTGGCGTCTTCGCCTTCGTTAACACTTTCGAATTGCAGACCTACACGGATTTGTTTGTAGATATCTCCCGTTTTGGAGCGATAGACGCCCAGCGTTAGTTCCAGTGGCAGTTTGTCACTCGTGTCAAACAGGCCCTCTTCGATCCCATCGAAATAGTACTCGGCGCGTGACAGAGTAATACCGCCGCTGATGTAGCCTCGGTAGGCCCATTGATCACCGGTGCTAATACCGCGTGATTTGGCATTTCCCTCTCGATCGTAGAAAACCAGTTTCTCTGCATATTGGGGGACTCGGGCACGAAAGAATCCCCGCGCCGATGAAATGTCAAACTTGGCTTTTTTCAGTAATTCGGCGAGATCCTCGGTACCGTCGCTGTCGACCTCGACGGAAATTTTGTGCGTATGACCGCCCACGCTTTCGATTTCGAGGCGTTCGTAGATGGTTTTGTCACCAGCCGGGATTTCCCGAATCACCGCGTCCATATTGACGGGTTTGGGAGCGTCCTTGTCGCGTACGTCGCGTAGCACCTCGACAAAGTGGGTGTGGCCGGAATCTTGCGTGGTCCGTGTTTCGAGGATGGCGTCGTCAGAAGCTCGCCGCCCGGTTTCGTTACGGTCGACTTCAACGAATTCGTATTCGTTATTTTCGTTTGTGGCAATCTGATGCCGATGTTCCAAGCCACGCCAGACGAACAGCAGGCTGATGATTCCCATGAGGATTAACAAGCCGGTGCCAAGTCCAGCGAAACCCAGGATTCGGCCGACAACGATTTCGCTCGCCCGCACGGGTTTCGTGGTGATGGTGTAGATCGTTCGGTTCTTGATATCTTCCGGCAGACTGAACGCGCTGATCAACATCACCATCATGAGAATCAGCATTTGTGTGCCGAACATCACGAAGTTGATATACACTCGCTCGGGGTTTTCTGCTCCGGTTATAAACCAGCCTCCAAACAGCAAGGCTAAGGCAAATATGGCAAACACGATCAATATGACGCGTCGGCGAATTGCTTCTTTCGCCGCCAGTTTGGCGATGGCAAAGGTTCGTCGTGGGGAGAGTTTAAGCCAATCCGGACCAGCGCCGGAAACGACTTTGGCGACGACATAAAATGCCTCGGTCGGTCCGTGGCGGAAGGCCGCTACGAGGTAACCGAAAAATAACCCGAACAGCGTGGCTGCCAGAATTAATAGGAAAAATATGTAAATCGCGCTGGGGTTGTTCGCTGAGCCGAACAGCCACTCCGTGATTTGGGGAAATTCATTAACGACCACGTCTTAGTTCTCCCCGTTCTCGGCGTCCTGTTCGCTGATAGCGCGACGCCCTGGACGTTGTTCGCTTTCGCGAACGATGTTTAAGAATAACTCTTCCAACGTGGTTCTTGGGTTTTCCACCGTTAACACTTCACCACCGTGTTTGCGGATAACCTCTTCAATCTCCTGCTGAGCAGATTGAGGTAAACCTTTGGCTCGAATCGATGTCTCATCGCTGACTTGCAGCAAGTCATTCACGGCCCCCAGTTCTTTGAGGTCACCTTGGTGGAGAATCGCAATTCGATCACAAACGTCTTGCACATCTGCCAATAGATGGCTGCACATGATTACGGTTTTTTTCTGGGCCTTGAGATCCAGAATCATGTCTTTCATTTCCCGAGTACCCATTGGATCCAACCCTGAAGTCGGTTCGTCCAGAAGGATGAGATCGGGATCATTGATCAAAGCTTGAGCTAAACCAATTCGGCGGGTCATCCCTTTCGAATACTCTTTCAATTGACGGCGTTTGGAACGGGTCAAACCAACCTGTTCAATCAGCATGTCCGAACGTTCTTTACGAAGTTTGGCGGGCATGTCGAACAGGCGTCCGTAAAAGTCCAGCGTCTCCTCGGCGGTGAGGAATTTGTAGAGGTAAGATTCTTCGGGCAGGTAACCGATCCGTTCGTTTTTGGTGGTCTCTGAGGCATCCTGTCCAAATACCAAAGCCCTCCCACTGGTGGGGAAAAGCAACCCGAGCAACAACTTGATGGTTGTCGACTTTCCGGAACCATTGGGCCCTAGTAGACCGAAGATTTCGCCTTTGCGAACTTCCAGGTCAAGCGCCTTCAAGGCTCGTACTTTTTGCCGGCCCCAGAAATCACGATAAACCTTGGATAGGTTTTGTGTTTCGACAATGACGCTGGGGTCGTAGTCGGGATTGGTTTGCACCAATCGTTTGTCCTCGGCCTGTTCCGCCTTGTCCGTTGCCGTATCGGCCATCAGTCACTCCTGCGAACCATGGGTGATCCGCAATGATTAAGTGTGTTGGTTTATATCGATCGATGTCTTGTGCAATGATCCCCAAGATCATTTATTTTGCTTGGATCGTAACCGGAAATGCCATTTTCAGTCGATCAAACCCGAATTTTCTACGTTCCTACTGGAAACGGAGTTCGGCATATAACGGATTCCCCAAAAATACGCCCGTATTACCATTGAACGGTTGCTGGGGACTTTCGCTAGTTGGAATTCTGGGGGCGGCCAAGAAACCTTCGGTTCGTAGCCCGAGGGCCACATGTGAAAATCCTTAAAACCGCCCGGAAAACAACTGGTATCAAGCCAAATCGAGATCCCTAACTATAAAATCTATCCGCTGTATTATCAACCGACCCACTCCCGGAGGGACCTCCCCGAATCGCCATCAATGGGTTAGTTTTCCCGTTGCGAAAGGCCTTTGGGAAGGGGCGTTGTGAACGTATTTCTCCCCCGGTCGTTTTGTTAATCCCCCGAGTCGTTAAATCCCGTTTAATAAACATGTTCACCGATCTTTCTCAAACTGCCTCAGACCCCCTGCTTCAGGCTGAATTGGAGTTTTTGTTCGAGCGGATCAATTATGAAAGGACGGTCTCCAGCAACTATCCGCGGCATTTCAAGTTGGAGACGATGCGTCGACTTTTAGAACGTTTGGGAAATCCCCATCAAGACTATGGCATCATTCATGTTGCTGGGACCAAAGGAAAGGGTTCAGTTTGCAAGATGATTGGCGGTGCCTTGGACGCCGCAGGGATCAAAACGGGCGTCTACAGTTCTCCGCATATTGAGTCTATTTGTGAGCGAATCTCGCTGAGTGGTCAACCAATTAGCGAGGCGGAGCTGGCGGCAGTGTTACAAACCACTCGCCAAGCAGTGCAGCAACTCGATGCGGAGTCTTTGCTGGATGGCTCCAGACCATCTAGCTTTTTTGAAATTATTACGGCGACAGGGCTCCTTTACTTTCAACAACAGGGTGCCGAAAAGGTCATTCTTGAGGTCGGCTTGGGAGGACGTTTGGATTCCACCAACATTTGCCAACCTGAACTTTGTGTCATTACCAACATCAGTCTGGATCATACCAAGCAGCTAGGTACGACGGTGGATAAGATCGCGCGCGAGAAGGCGGGCATCATTAAACCGGGTATCCCCGTGGTTAGCGGCGTCAAAGATCCGTTGGCGGCAAGAGAGATTCGTGAATGTTGTTGCGTTTGTAATTCTGATCTGATGGAACTGGATGAGGATTTTCACTATCGAATCATCGGAACGGAGTCTGCCGGTTGCGACGTACATTTTGATACGTGGGGCATGTTGCCCGAGCGTCACAGTTATCGAATCGATGCGGTGAAACTTAATGCGGCCGGGCATCACCAAGTTGCCAACGCCGCGATTGCCGTGGCCGCCATTAATCTTCTGACCGACCGCTTTCGCGTATCCAGCGAAGCGATCCGCAAAGGCATGGCCGGTTTTTCGATGATCGGACGTGGGGAAATTCTCTCCCGGGATCCCTGGGTTGTGGTGGATATGGCACATAATGTTGCCTCGATCGACGCTTTGCTGGCGATGTTGCGACGATTGCATGCTGACTCAGGCCCCGCCGGTCGCCGGCGATTGATCTTTGCCTCCAGCCAAGATAAGGACTTGCCGGGCATGATGTCGCGGTTGCTGGGCTATTTCGACGAGGTGATTTTCACCAAGTTTGTCGAAAATCCGCGGGGTACCGATCCCGCAGAGTTATTGGGAATTGCGAATTTAGCCCTCGCGGACCATGCCCAGCGACCCGAAATCTCAATTGAGCCGCATCCGTTGGCGGCTTGGCAGGCTACTCAAACCGTCATGCAGGCGGGGGATTCGTTATGCGTGGCCGGATCTGCCTTCCTCGTGGCCGAGATGCGGCCGCTATTACGAGCACACTTTCAGGGTAGGCCAACTACCCCTTGAGCGTGTGGGGTTTGTCGTTGATTGCCCTTAAAGCATCAGTTAGACTGCGACATTCACATTTAGCTGAGAATTTCGAAGATCATCAATCAGGAACAAAAATGGGCTGCAGCGAACGCCAAAAAGAGATCAAACGTCGTCGTCAACGTAAACGTAAGGTGGCAGCAATTGCGACTCGTGCCAAGAAAGCGTCGGCTTCGGAAAAGGAAGTTCTCGCTCGCAAGCTCCGAGGTTTGACGCCGGGTGCTGAAGGCTTGATCAAAAAGCTGGAAATCGAAAAGTCATGATTGCGATTGATATCGACGTCGTTCGGTATCAAGTAATCATCAGATCAGCGTCGCTATGATGGGATCTGAGAATCAGGCGGAACGACCCGGCAACGTTGATCAAGAGGACGCTGCCAGGGGTCGACCGGTCGATGCATGGGAAAGTGAAGAACAGCTTTCCCCTTTCTCAATGACTCTGTTGACCATTGGCCTCGAGTCACTTTTGCTGGTTGTTGCCTTCGCCGGCAGCATGTTCTTTCACTTCTATGATCTCGCCCAACCGCCGTCGAAATGGCTAGGCGAGAATGGTTTGGCCCGCTTCTTATTCGGGTGTCTTTTAGCTCTGCCTCTGTTTGGCACAGTGGTTTGGGGGCTTCCCTGTGTGCCGCTATTGAAACGCATGATGAAGTCAATCGAGGATGCGATTGCACCGCTTTTTCAGCGCATGAGTTTTTATCAGATGGTTTTGATTTCGATTTTCGCTGGCGTGGGCGAAGAGGTCTTCTTTCGCTGGTTTTTGCTGGGAGGCCTGTCCCAGTACTTATCTTGGTGGGCAGCCTGCGGAATTGCGTCGTTAATTTTTGGTGTCTGCCACTATCTTAATTTTACCTATTTTTTATTGACCACTTTAATAGGCGTGCTGTTGGCCGCGATTTATCTGTATGGCGGTCTGTTGGCGGCTGTCGCTTGCCATGCCACTTACGATGTACTTGCGTTGTGGTACCTCAAACAAAAAGTGCTCAGGCATGCCGAGGGTCGAGATGAACCTTTAACGAACGAGACCTAGTCGGTATCAGTACCGGTAGCAGTGTCGGTATCGATGTCGGTATCTGGGGCGATGTTGGGTTTTTTTGAAGCTTCGGCGATTTCGGCTGAGAGCGCGGCTTTCGCTTCTTCGTTAAGCTGCCGAAAAATTACGCCATTAATCTGGCCACCAATGAATAGGAAGGCTGCCAGCAGGTAAAGCCAAAGTAGCAATACGATAACCCCTCCTAACGCTCCGTAGGTTACGTCGTACCGCCCAAAATTATCGACGTACAAGCGAAAACACTGACTTGCAATAATCCAGCCAGCGACAGCAAAAACGTTGCCTGGTGTAAACAGTCGCCAAGGCACTTTGGTGGCGGGGACCACGCAATAAAGCGTAGCGGTAAACATGAATAAGCCACCGAGGACGATTAGCCAACGCGCCGTTTGCAGGAGAATTGACTGGAACTGCTCGATCTCCAAAGCGTGAATCATCCAGTTCAGTGCGGTGGGAGCGGCCATCACTAGAAGGAGTCCAAGCAGCAGCAGCAGTGCAAAAATCAGGGGCATGATCGATGACATGCCAAACATGCGAATGCGTTTATGTCGAGGCGGAAGACCAAACGCGGAGTTCATGGATTCGCTAATGGTCAAAAAAAGACGCGCACCCGCAAAACAGAAAATGAATAGGTTGGTAATAATCAAGTTGGTGGTCGTGGCGGTTTCAATACTGGCAATTTGGGACGTCACCATTTCGTAAGCTTCGTTGGGTAAAACCCGTTCGAGTAACGAATAAAATGCCGTCATCGTGCCTTTCAGTGAGAGCTTGGCAATTACGGAGATGACCACCATTAAGAGAGGGGCTAATCCGAGAATCGAGTAATAGGCAAACTGCGCGCACCGCGCATGGAGTTGGTTATCCTGAAATGCGCGAATGGTTCTTCGGAGCACTGACCAAGGATGAAGTTGTCGCCAAATCGAAATTTTGTTGTTTCCGCTCATGCGTCCTGAAATCCAATAAATCCGCGAATCTTTGACAAGCATACACCAATTGACCGTGGGTTGTCTTTTCCAGAATCCACGCAAAATGGCGAGGTGTGAACTCTGTGATGGGCTGAGCAAGATGTTTTGTTTCGCAGTTGATATGGCACCGATCAGGAGGCGTTATTGCATTCAGGATGGGATTGGATGCAGGACGGGGCTGCTTGGTTCTCCCCTCGGCAGTATGGAAACGCCGCGGAAATGAATGCTATCGCATCCCTAATTTCGATTTTTTTTCCCGCACCCGTCGCACGCTGGCGTGAAAACGGCCAGTTCGATCTTGCTCCTCAACCGGTGCCTCTTTAGCATCTGGCGAGGATTTTCAAAATAACGGGAGGGTTCACTCCAGTCCATGGATGGCATCTACTCATTGCCGGGCTTTCATCAACCACTTTCCAGCATGTCCCACTTTACCGGTGCGGTGGTGTTGGGCTGGTTAGCTTATTACCTTTTGCAACCTCTGTGGGGTCGCTGGGGGCGGTTTGCGAGTGTGCTTATTTTCGTTGTCTCTGCAGTTGGCTTGCTATCGGTCAGCGGCACCTATCACATGTTCGTGCCAGGCAGTTTGCCCCGCGAGATCATGCTGAGAATCGATCATGTGGCAATTTTCTTATTGATCGCCGGTACCTTCACTCCCTTGCACGCCATGATGTTTCGCGGTTGGCGGCGTTGGGGTGTTTTGAGTTTAGTTTGGTCGATCGCTATCGTGGGCAGCGTCTTACGCGTTGTGTTTCTTGACGAAGTTTCACCCCTAGCTAATGCGTTGGTTTATTTGGGGATGGGGTGGATTGGTGGTTTGACTGCCTGGTTGATTTGGCAATCTGGCAAAAGAGATCTGGTGTTACCCGTGATCTTGGGAGGCGTCTGTTATTCCATCGGTGCAATTTCAAATGCCTTGAATTGGCCGACGCTAATTTTAGGAGTTTGGGGACCGCATGAGACATTGCATTTTGCAGTGTTGGCCGGTCTAGCATTCCATTGGTCGGTCACAGCTAAAGTGATCGAAAACTCTATCGAAGAGGAATCTTCCCCGAGTTTTGACCGTAACTCCTCTCGCGAAACTCCGTCAAAACTGCCCCGGCGAGCGGCGTAAGCACGCGGCGTTAAACCAATTTTCCGGCCTGACGTCTGCTGAAGGAATCGTTTTTTTAATGGCCTGCCTGCGTGATTCAGTCGACAGGCCGAGCGAATTTTTATCGCAGCTTTACTCTGACTGCCTTGTCTGGCGGTAAAAAACAGTCTCTTCCGTCGTTCGCGTCACGATTTTTTTATTTCGCTTGACCTGAGATATTCACGGAAGGGGTTCTCTTGACTTACAATCTAGACAACTCAAAAGAAAGCAGGTGGCTATGTTGCACGGACTTGTGAATCGTCGAAACTTCTTACGCGCTTCGTCTTCTATTTCGTTAGGTATGGCACTGATGCCAAACTCAGCAATGCTTGGACGTCGTGTGGCGGCCAACGACCGGATCGCCATCGCCATGATTGGTTGTGGAAAGATGGCGTCAGATTACCACTTGTCGGAGTTACTTAAGCAACCGGATGTCCAGGTTGCAGCGGTTTGCGAGGTGGATCAAACTCGTCGCGAGATTTTTCAAAATCGCGTCAATCAACACTATTCCACGGAAAAGCAAGACTATCGAGGGTGTGATGCCGTCATTGACTATCGCGAAGTGATAGGCCGTGATGACATCGACGCTGTGTGTATCGCGACCCCCGATCATTGGCATGCCATCCCGCTCATTCAAGCCTGTCAGGCTGGGAAAGACGTGTATTGCGAAAAGCCTTTGACTTTGACCATTCGCGAGGCCCAGTTGTGCGTCGCTGCTGCGAGAAAACACCAATCTGTCGTGCAGGTAGGCAGTCAACAACGCAGCAATGTATTTGGACCGTTTCGAGAGGCCGTGGAACTGATTCGCAGTGGTCGCTTGGGAAAGATTTCCAAAGTGACGGTCGGGGTAGGAAAACCCAGCGTGCCTTGCGATTTGCCGGAAGAGGCAATGGAGCCCGGCTTAAACTGGGATCTCTGGTTAGGACCAGCGCCCCGTCGCGCATTCCATTCAGTATTAAGTCCTCGCGGAATGCATAACCACTTCCCGCAATGGCGATCGTATCGGGAGTATTCGGGCGGCGGCCACACCGACATGGGCGCCCATCACTACGATATTGCTCAATGGGCACTGGGAAGGGATCAATCAGGGCCGGTCAAGATTATTCCCCCCGCTGATCCGCAGAGTGGAGTCGGGGTGCGTTACCTGTATGACGACGGCGTGGAAATTGTTCACGGTGGTCCCAGTGGTTGCGTCTTCCACGGAGAAAGAGGCACCTTGCACATCGACCGCGGATTGTTGAAGAGCGATCCTGAGGACATTGTAAAAACACCTTTGGCAGATGACGAAGTTCATTTGCCAGTATCTCCCGGTCACCATCGCAACTGGCTGGACTGTGTGCAGAGTCGTCAACGCCCCATCGCCGATGTCGAATATGGAGCGCGCACCGTCACTACAATCCATCTGGGGAACTTGGCGTATTGGCACGGACGAAGTTTTCAATGGGATCCGGTGAAATGGCAGTTCGGGGATTCACGGGATAATAGCTTGCTGGACATAGAGCGTCGCGATCCTTGGCAATTGCCGGAAGTTTAATTTCGACAGAGACAGGCCATGTTTCAAAAATTCATCCACCGCTCAATTTGGGTTCTGCTTTTTGCTTGGCTGGGGGCATGTTCTGCCAGTGCCCAGGATAGCTTTCAAGATACCATCGCACCGATACTGGCTGAGCGTTGCCTAGCTTGTCACAACAGCAATGAACGGCAAGGTGATTTTTCATTACAGACCCGCGAGGGCATGTTGCTTGACGAGTACGTCATAGCGGGCGACCCCGATGCCAGTTACCTAATAGATTTGATAACGCCCGTCGACGGAGAGGCTGAGATGCCGCATAGCGGCGAGCCGTTAACCTCTGAACAAATCGCGAAAATTCGGAAGTGGATTCAGGATGGAGCTAAATGGCCCAGCCATTTTGAAATTGCAGATGCGGGTGTCTCCGACTTTCAGTGGTGGTCGTATCTACCGCTTCGAAGTCATGAGGATTTCGCGCCGGAAATGTCAGATGTCGATGCCTTTGTTCGCAGATCATTAAAGGAGCATGGGCTTTCACCGTCGCCGTCAGCAGACCGGCGTACGCTCATCCGACGCCTTACCTATGACTTGCACGGTTTGCCACCGACCCCTGTCGAGGTGCAGTCCTTTGTTAATGATCCGGATCCTCAGGCGTATGAAAAATTAGTGGAGCGGTTGCTGGATTCACCTCGCTATGGCGAGCGTTGGGCAACGCATTGGTTGGATGTGGTGCAATACGCCGACACGTGTGGTTATGACAAGGATAAACTGAGGCCTAACGCTTGGCCCTACCGCGATTACGTCATCGAAAGTTTTAACAACGACAAACCCTGGGGGCGGTTTATTCAGGAGCAAGTAGCTGGAGATGTGCTGTTTCCAGAAACCGCAGACGGCATTGTTGGTTTGGGATTTATTGCTGCCGGCCCCTGGGATTTTATCGGTCACGTGGAAGTGCCTGAAGAAAAAATCGATGGCAAGGTCGCGAGGAATCTCGATCGTGACAATATGGTCGCGAATACGTTTAATGCATTTTGCAGCATGACCGTGCAATGTGCACGCTGTCACCATCACAAACACGACCCGATTACCCAGCAACATTATTATGGGTTGCAAGCAATTTTTGCCGCCCTCGATCGTGCGGAACGAACCTTCGATAAACACCCCGAGATCACGCAAAAACGCCGAGTCTTGAATGTTGAAGTTGAACGT
>JAAEPL010000607.1 GCA_024232675.1 Planctomycetaceae bacterium | reverse complement strand
CTCGTCTATTCAAACCCGAACATTCGCTTAAACTAGGTTCCCACAAGGCCGGGTGGTGAAATTGGCAGACACGCTAGATTTAGGATCTAGTGCCGTGAGGCGTGCAGGTTCAAATCCTGTCCCGGCTACTAATAAAAAACAAGGGTTTGCTGCGAATCTAGCGGCAAGCCCTTTTTTATTAGAAGAGTTTTCCCATTCGCCCGGATGATCGCGATAGCTTGCAAATCTATGTGTGGCGGCGACATAGAAAGGCTTACGGCTTTCAGCTGGTCTCGAGCCGCCCCCGCTTCGGGGGCTTTTCCAGCGTCCGCTTCGGCATGCTCAAGGAACTTGGAAGATTCATTCGCCCAAAACTATTCATTCGCTCAAAACGATTCATTCGCCCAAAATATCGGATAGCTTGACTCGCTGAAACGTCATGTGAGATTGTGATCCCTCATAAAGAATTCCTACGGTATTTTCATCAATCATCGACAGACAAGAATACCCAGCGCTTCTCCCCTCATCCAACAACACTTGATATTCAACCGGCCAAGTATCTCCACCATCCAACGACGCCTTGATCGTCATATGTTTTCGACCACTTGGGCTATCAGGGTTACTAAACAGTAAAAGTGATCGCTTACTCGATCGGTCCCGATTCGGCTTGATCAAATTCAACTCGCGCGAGACGTTAATGAGACTTGCCTGACAGGCCCTGGGTTCAATCAGAGTCTTGATATTGGTGGGATGAGCCTGCCAGGTTTTTCCCATATCTGCCGTGGTCATAACCACCCGAAGACCGGCGCGGTTATATCGACAATTGAGCATCAACTTCCCGTCCTCCAATTCGACGACCTGAGCTTCCGTCGTATCATCAAAGGCTCCTGTACCCGTCTGCCACGACTTTCCCTGGTCACGGCTGTAGATAATGGTGGAGCGCGGCAAACGCTTGTTATCTGACGAATCTTGAAACTGGGCAGGAAATACTAACGTCCCATCGGACATCGTGATGCCTTTACCGGGTCCCTGTAATAGCAGGCACCAATCCTGTTGTTTAATTTGGGAGGTAATATTGATGGGCTTTGACCAGGTCTTTCCGTCGTCATCACTCCGCACGATAACAAACTGCCCGGTTTCCTCTGGTCGCATCCCGGGGCCAGAACCGGCCCATCCACGATTGCCATGACTCCACAGCGCGGCCACCCAGATCACCCCAGTTTTTTGATCGACCAAAATGGCAGGATCGCCAATGCCATCGTATCTCCATTTAGGATCGTTCCCCATGTCCATAATGATTTTCATGGGCTCCCATGTTTGCCCTCCATCTAGCGAACGAGACATGCCTACATCAATATCGCCCGGTAAATCGCCACCATTTCTACGTCGCACATCGTAGACGCCAATGAGGGTTCCCTGGGTTGTGGTCGCGAGTCCCGGAATGCGGTACGTATGAACCCCGTCTTCTCCCGCTTTTCTTACAGCAACACCCAGCCTTTGAGTCGAATCCAAGTCGACGCCAGTCGGTTTAAAGGACTGTCCATTGACCTTCACCTCACTGCACACAGCCGCCACTTCCCCATCGATCGAAGCATTCTTTTTCAGTTGAGCAACGACCCAAAAAAAGTTTTCTCCCTCACTCAGCTGAAATGACATTTTTATATTCAGGGGGTCCCGAGACGTGTCGACCCAATTGGAAATAACATCCTGCATCCCAGATGCCCGATAACTTGAATCTCCACGGGTCGAAACCACACTCACTTTTTGCATGGTCTTGGAACCTTCGGTTAACTTAACCTTGATCGATTCCAATGAGAGCGGCTGCTTATTACCCTCGCAACGAATCAACAATTTCCCGATCGCCACCTGTTGATTACCAAGCAACGCTGGTAACGCGAAGGGTTCTCTGGAAACGGATACCACTTTTTGATTTTTCGCAGGTTTCAATTGCAGATCATCGATAAGCAAGCCGGACCCAGCTGGGCTAGTACATCGAAACCGGAGCTTTTCTGGAGGCTTGGTTAAAAAAACCTTAACCGGTGATTTGAATGAACGGCCCACCACGACCTGTTCGTCACCGTTGTAAATTTCTTCCCACATACCACCTTGGTAGGCCTCGATCCGAAAAGTGAAGGGTTTTTTTTGAGTCCAGCGTTCAGCCCAAAAAGTCAAAATTTCCGCGGGTGGCTTACCTGGATCAATCACTAATTCCACTTCCCGATCAACGCCTCCAAATAAATGCAAACATTGCTTGCCGGTTCGGTGATGAGTGTTGCTGATCTCCGCATGCCCCGGGCTGGCCTTCCAAGTACCCACTTCCGAATTAGTAGAAGAAATCTCACCCACGGGAGCATTCTCAAAACTGGTTTCAAATGCTGAAAGCTGCAGATTGGTGGTGAATACCAGAAACAAAATCATAAAAAAGATACGACAGAACATGTCATCCTCGAATCTAAATCAATCGCACCAACGGGATCATTCTCACCTCATAGGGTTTGAATTCACCGCAACTGAATTGGTCAGTTAAATAACAAACAACAAAAGCACACACGTGCTGCCCAGCCTCGTAACCCACACCGGCACACGATACCGCAGGCTCAAGCGACGCTCCCACAACTCACATCCGACAGCCAGTTGCGACGCCGCCGCTAAAAAACAGAACAGCTACTCCAAGGCGGACTGCGTCTTGAAAGACGCAAAGCGAACCCTATTTTGCGCAAGTCCAAGCAAACTTGAAAGCGGCTATCCTCGGCGACGTCGCAGCACTCTGGTTGCCAACGGGACGGGCCGGCATCATCAATTTGATCGCTGCAGCAGATTTCGCACATCTTTACGAAATGGATGTTAATCCTGACGTACAAGATCTGGATTCAAACTCGACAAACAACTTCTTCAGCAGCACGTCTGGGTTCCT
>JAAEPL010000606.1 GCA_024232675.1 Planctomycetaceae bacterium | reverse complement strand
TTCCCGGCAGTAAAAGCTAGACTAGGCGGTGTTGTTACTTCAGACCGCTACTTATTTCGACCCTCTATCGTGGACTGTGCTTTATGCCTTTTGCAGCCCAACATATACGAGATGCCCGCAATCATTTGCGCAAAAACGACACGGTAATGCGAGAGATCATTCAGACCGTCGGGCCCTTTACGGTCAAAACGCACAGGGATCGCTTCCGCGCTTTGGCCCAGGCTGTTGTATCTCAGCAGATTTCGGGCAAAGCGGCTCAGTCAATCTGGGGACGCTTGGAAGAATTGCTCTCTCCCTTGGGAGTGACCGCCGAGGCCATTCAAAGTCGCACGATAGAAGAGTTGAGAGAGGCCGGAGTCTCGCGGCAAAAAGGTGGTTACCTCAAGGATCTGGCATCCCGCGTGGTGACTGGGGGACTCCAGCTTAACTCGCTGGGTAGAAAATCGGATGAAGCAGTGATCGCCGAGTTGACTGAGGTAAGGGGTGTGGGGCGATGGACCGCACAGATGTTTCTGATTTTTACCCTTGCTCGATTAGATGTTTTGCCAGTCGATGATCTGGGAGTTAAAACCGCCATCAGCAAGGCTTACGCGCTGGAGGACTTGCCAGATGCCAAGGCTATCGAAGCAATCGCCGAGCCCTGGAGGCCATACGCCTCGGTCGCGACTTGGTATTTGTGGCAATCTCTGGAGTAGTTGGTAAGAACGCTGGCCCCGGAGCTTGTGAGGCAGCCAACCATAGGTTTTGAAGAGGCACAAAAA
Source organism: Planctomycetaceae bacterium (assembly GCA_024232675.1). GTDB lineage: Bacteria > Planctomycetota > Planctomycetia > Pirellulales > Pirellulaceae > CAJQPP01. The sequence goes on along the minus strand of JAAEPL010000606.1, from coordinate 1,303 downwards.
AACGGTACCGATCTGCTCGGTACCGTCATTTCTTTTTTGTTCGAAGGGGAAGTTATGCTTCCGCTTTATCTTCGTTGTCGGTGTCTTCCGATACCGTTTCGTCTGTTGTCGGTGCTTCTGAGCTAGTTTCTTCTGCGGCATCGGCCTCGTCGTCAGCAAATGCTGGTTTGGTCGCTTCCTTGACCTTAACGCGATCGTTCTCACCGACGAATTCCAGAATCGCGCGAACCCCAGCGTCCCCGAGGCGAGGTTTGGCTAACCGCATGATGCGGGTGTACCCTCCATCGCGATCGGTGAATCGAGGTGCAATTTCTTCAAAAAGAATCGCGACGGCTTCGTTGTCTTGCAAGATTTGGTAAGCACGGCGTCGGGCGTTCACAACGGGTGCCCGAGCGGCACACCACTTTTGCCATTGCTCACTCTTCCGCCAGGATCGCCATTCTTCGCTGTTGCGATCAGCGGTTGAGGCGAACTGTTCTGCAGTCTCCTCGTGCGGCAACGCCTTCTTGGCGATTGTAATGCACTTCTCTACCAGCGGGCGGACTTCTTTCGCTTTGTGTATTGTCGTGACGACGCGACCTTTATGAGGAGGATTCACAGGAGTTTTTCCATCTCCCTGCATCAGACCTTCATAATACATGTCGTCGCGTTCGGTCAAAATTAGGCTGCAGGCGAGATTTTGCAACATCGCTTTGCGATGGCTTGGGCTACGACCTAGGGTGCGACCTTTTCTACGATGTCTCATGACACGAATCCAATCGGAATGTCTTTCAAATATCTCAACTTAATCAACGATTTGTCGGCGACACATTCGCCTTAGGTGATCATGGTTGCGGGCGGCACTTTCATGCCCAATCGCAAACCCAGTTCACGGAGCTTTTCTTGGATCTCCGTGAGTGTTGTGTCACCGAAATTGCGGATTTCCATCAGTTGGTCTTCTGTGCGACAGACCAACTCGCGAACTGAAAGAATCTCCGCATGATCCAAACAGTTCTTGGCTCGAACGCTGAAGTTTAGTTCAACGATCGACTGATTCAATTTAGCTTCCTGAGCTGCATCCATACCGCTGGTCGTTTTCGGGCGAGAAAAGACCTTGGATCCCAACTCCGAATACTGGACAAACGGGTTCAGGTGCTTGCGGAAAATCTTGGCCGATTCGACTAGGGCGAGTTCAGGATGAACCGAGCCGTTCGTCCAAATTTCCATGGTCAACTTATCGTAATTCGTCTTTTGGCCGACGCGAGTCTCTTCGACGTCGTAACGAACGCGTGTGACGGGACTGTAAACGGCGTCGATAGGAATG
>JAAEPL010000605.1 GCA_024232675.1 Planctomycetaceae bacterium | reverse complement strand
TACCAACCGGATTTAAAACAAGACTGCCGGTCGAGTCGTCGGAAGTGTAGTTGACATCCGGATGATCAATCAACGAAATGTCGCTACTCGTTGCGGTAACTCGCAGTGGTTGTGATTCATCGCCTCCTGCGGTAATACCGACCAATTCAACGGTTCGTCCAGGGCTATCTTCGTCGATAACCAACTTGCCAGATTCAGTAAACGCTAATGGGACATTCCAAACTTTTTCGCCACCACCCCACGGCGAACTCGCCCCGGCAGTGTGCCAAAGAAGATGGTGGCCCGATTGTGCATTCAGATTATCACCGGCATCGTTGTCATCAACAGCGGCGTTGATCAGCACGAAGTCACCGGTTGTGACGGGAACCCGATCACCGTCTCCGCCCGCAGTGTCCAACGAAGCCAGCGGAATCTCAAACTCAATCACATAGCCGGATCCATCTTCACGCACCAAACCGGCACTGTAAAACTCACCCGCTTCTGGACCGACCGTTGAAACGGCTGAAATCCCCGCTGATGAACCACGATTATTGAGCCCCAAATCCGTCCCACCTTCAAAAGCATCAACATACAACTGCATCTTGCCTGGCCCCCAAGCATCGCCAGAATCAAGATCAGCGTTAATAAACAACTCGACACCATCGTTTTTGACGGAGGAACCCGGATCCAAATCTAAAAAGTCGTCCGTCACGTCAAAGGCAATAAAGAGAGATTCATTCGTGTGCGCAAAATGAACCCTACTCGTCAGATCAGCATCTCCATCATTTAGGTTATCGAGTCCAGGCCACGAATGACCAGGATTTTCATTCTCTGCGTAGGTAAAGAAACACTGATTGGCATATTCGCCATCGGCAATCAAACCATCGGCAATGGGACTCTCATCCATCCGAGGAGCTGCGATGGCAAATCCAGGATCTTCTAACAAACCAACAGCATCCACATCGAAGGCGGTTGGATCCAGCGAAATCGAACATGAGTCCTCGGAAACCGGAGTCTCCATGGTCAAACC
>JAAEPL010000604.1 GCA_024232675.1 Planctomycetaceae bacterium | reverse complement strand
CTTGCGGCCCACCAAGGATTCAGGTTCGTAAGCCGCTTTGATGCCGGCGAAAACCTGTCGACGGTGGTCACCACCCAAACTGAGCGTCAGCTTCAGCAGTTTACGTGCTTCTGGCACATGTTCGGCTGCCACAACGCGGGCAATTCGCAAATCGACTTTGACAAAATCTTCGATGGTGCATTCTTCCGTAAGCGGTTTGTCCAGCATGGGTTGCTCACTGTCACCATACTCGTGGCCCACCAAGGGGCCTTCGTTGGCAGCTTCTTCGGCGGCTTCCGTTTTGCTTTCTTCGATCATTTTCGTAACGTCCTTTTCATCAATTCGTTTTGCTAGATGTTTGAATTTATTAATGGCTGTCCCGGTGAGGGGAGTTTTGGATTGGTCCCAATGCTGAATGGGGTCGTTCATTAAAGCGGCAACCTGTTCCGTCAGCGTAGGTAGAACGGGAGTCAGATAAATAATGATTTGCCGGAATAGATTCAGCGCGATGGTGCAGACGTCTTGTAATTCTTGAGCTTTGGATTCGTCTTTGCGTAAGTTCCAAGGTGCGGCATTTTCCACAAACGGATTGGCTCGATCTGCTAATTCAAGAATCAATCGAACCGCCCGTGCGTAATCGCAATTTTCATAGGCGGCGGCAATCTTATCGCCCTGCTCGGCACCCTGTTCGAATAATCCACCGTCGTCAGGATAACTTTCAGATAATCCTGTCTGGTGTACAAACTTGGCGGAGCGGGAGGCAAGATTGACCACTTTCCCGACGAGCTCGGCATTAACTTTCGTAACGAAGTCTTCCAGGTTCAGATCTAGGTCATCCAGTTTTGGGCCCAGCTTGGAAGCATAGTAATAACGTAAATACTCGGGCTGTAAGTGGTTCAAGTAAGTAGAGGCCTTGATGAAAGTCCCCTTCGTCTTGCTCATCTTCTCGCCGCCGACGGTAAGGAATCCATGAATATGAACGCGGGTGGGTAAATTGAATCCCGCTGTCTTCAGCATGGCCGGCCAGAACAGGCAGTGAAAGTACTGAATGTCCTTGCCCAAGAAATGGTGAATTTCTGTTTCCTCGCTACGCCACCAGGAATCGAAATCTTCGCCGTTCTTTTCGCACCACTCCTTGGTGGATGCAATGTAGCCAATCGGCGCGTCGAACCAGACGTACCAAAAATGCTCTCCCCCGGTTCCCGGGATCTCAAATCCGAAATACGGTTTGGGCCGGCTGACGTCCCAGTCACGCAAAGGTTCACCGAGGAAGTGGCCTTTCAGGTAATTGGCGACTTCGTCTTGCAGGTGCTGGCCGCTTTGGGTCCACTCTTCGAGAAAGTCATGCAGTTGTTCGATCTGTAAGAAATAGTGATCTGTCTCTCCGCTGACCGGTGGTTTTTCACTGATTGTGCTGATGGGATCGACCAGATCGGTAGCACTATACGTGGCTCCACACTTGTCACAATTGTCTCCGTACTGATCGACGGCACCGCATTTGGGGCAGGTCCCTTTGACGAAACGATCCGGTAGAGATTCGCCCGTATCGGCATCAAAAAGCTCAGCCACTTTGCGGACCGCTACCAGATCTTTTTCCTGGAACGCCGACCAGACCTCGGTAGCGAGTTGCCGATTGGTTTCGCTGTGGGTACTGCCGTAGTGATCGTATTCGATACCGAAACCGGCAAAATCCTTTTCATGGGCATCGCTCATGCTTTGAATAAAAGCCTCTTCCGAGATGCCGGCCTTGCGTGCACTTTTCATGATCGCAGAACCATGAGTGTCATCTGCCCAGATGAAAACGCACTGATTGCCACGCAGTTTTTGAAAACGGACCCAAATGTCCGTTTGCACATGTTCCACCATATGCCCGATGTGGATGTGCCCGTTGGCGTACGGCAGCGCCGCGGTGACAAGTATTTTTCTAGGTGCTTCGGTCATATTGATACCAGGTTTATAATGAAGTGCGTAAATTGTATCGAAACATGAAAAACTTCCCATGGCCGTTTCCGCCTGGCGGAGTCCCCTTTTTGAGGTTCGCTTCCTCGAATTGGGTCCCCTGGAGGCGGTTTGCGAATACATCCGTTTTTAAGACATGAATCAAATGCTTGCCAAAATTGATCCTGCCGTTTACCAAATTGCCGATGCCAGCGGGATGAATTCCCCGGGGATCGTTGTTTTCAAGGAACTTTTACTGGGTAATTTGCATGAAATGGTGCGTATCGCAGGCGGTCCAG
>JAAEPL010000603.1 GCA_024232675.1 Planctomycetaceae bacterium | reverse complement strand
AGAATGCTTTGTAGAAGCGGAATGTCCTTGCTCACCAACTGTTCTTGCAGGCTGATCGTATGGGTCGAAATCACGATCGCCTTCGGCTTTTCGTCAGAGCCGGATTCCTGATGTTCAGTGGCAGCTAATATTGCCGGGACCAGATATCCATAACTCTTTCCGACACCCGTGGCAGCCTCCACCACGAGATGCTGTTTGTTACCAATCGCATCGTACACGGCATCGGCCATTTTTAATTGTTGTGGCCGATGTTCGTATTGTTTTAACCTGCGGGCGATCAGTTGATCGGGCCCGAGGACGTCGGTGGAGTTGAGCATTGAGAACTGGACAAGGGTCAGCCAAGTAGGTTTCCCGTCCAATATCCCAAGCGTTCGTGTTTTTTTATAGGGGAGGGTCGCAGCCCGTCCCAACTAGGCCTCTGCGGTTTGATAGAATGCGAACGTGAATTGAGGATCGACACTGACAGAAGCGGGGACGTTTTTCGATTCCCGCCGGTCCGCCGCATGGGCCTCCGCGGCTTCCTCCTGATCCAGATCGGTGATTATGGCTGACAGTAGGTTGCCTACATGCTGGACGCCACGGCGGCGAATTGAGCGGGTTCTTCTTTGTCGTCTCATGATTTCTCCCTTGATTGAAACGTCGAATGAGTTTCGATAAAGGATTCTTCGTCGGTGGGTGGACAACTTAGGTCCACCGGTATCGAGGGAAAATCATTTTTTTGGAACCGTCCCCGACGAGTGACACGTCAGGTCACAAACTCAGAAGCTGGGTAAACCTGCCTCGCCTGAGGACGAATTGGCGGATGCTGGCAATCGCTTCGGTGTGCAAGCAGGGGGTCTGCCGGTGCTCGAGCAGCGGTCTGCCTCCGCTTATCTGACGGCAGGCGTCTGCAAAAGAGGCAGCTCTGAAACGCCGTATGGCAAGCTCATGACAAGCAGCTGATGCCATGCGGACACCGACACCACAATGCGTTATTATGTTAGGGAGCGGTTCGCCGCCGTATCGTTGATTCACGGATTGGGTTCGCGTAGGCGGTGCTTCGTGAGTACGAATCCGCTCGCCAACACAACGACTGCTCCTGCCATCGGCAATTAGCAATAAGTCATCATGGAATGCACTTTCAAAACATCTTGTTTCCTGGATCAGCGATTCACGGTCGGCGAGCTAGGGAAGCGGCACCTTTTTGACCGTTTCAATTTAAGACCTCTCGTGTGCCTGCTTATTTTGGTTTGTGTTGCTATCCATCAAGCACCCCTAGCCGCTCAAGATCGAGTCACTGTAAAGGATCCTCGCACCGGAAAAAATTCCCAATTTGACGCTTT
>JAAEPL010000602.1 GCA_024232675.1 Planctomycetaceae bacterium | reverse complement strand
TGCATACTGCCAGAGCGATCCACAATGTAAACAATCGATTTACCAGTTGTTTCAATCCCAAAGAAACTGGCGTCCCCATCCCCCAACTGCACCTGGCGCGAATTTAATTGCCGAGTCAATTGCTGCAACTGGTCCTCCTCACCAGCCAGAGGATTTTCAAATTCGATGGGGGTGTCTGCGAACTCCATCAGTTCCATCTCAGGCTGAACCGAGATCAACTCAGAGTCAAAAACTTGGGGCGGGGGTTCTGACTCCGGAGTACTTTGCAGTTCCACCGAGTCGAAATTCAGATCCTCCAGATCAGCTAAGGCCGAGAAGTCGTCGCTTCCCATTTCTAAACTGACGACCGGACTGCGAGCCGAACTAAACGTCCAGAGTGCCAAGAAAAGTATCACGACCAGATGCAGTATCGTGCTCGTTAACCAAGACCGACTGCCTCCCAATACCTGACGCAGATAACCCGAGTCCTCGTATTCGCTAAATTCGGGTTCAACAACCAGTTGCTGCTCTTCCCATTCCCGAGCGGCTACCCGGGTGTCAGCTTGCTGGACCTGCCCCAGTTCTAGACGCACCTGCTCCGCAAACGCTGATGAGGCATCTTGAGATCGCTTGCGGTCGTTTTGAGGAAAGGAAATTGCCAATGTTCTAGCCCGTGAATAACCTGCCTTCGTCGAGGGAAGTGATGACAGCATGGACGGTGAGTAGCTCTTACCTAAGAGATTACGGATTATCGCGGGTTGCTGTCAGTATTTCAACAAGGAACGCTCTCAAATAACCCGAAAAGCCGGTTAACGCCGACCCGAAATCGACCTCGATCAGCGAGCTCCCAGTAGACATGCCACCAGAGGGTGCATGCAAACCGTTCAGCCGACCAAAACCCCTCCCACTTGATCGATATTGTCGCCCAGAGCGTTTACCTGCATACTTCTCTCGCTATCAGGCCCCGTCAGCCGCCCTTTAGCATTTAACTAAACAGGTTTTCCCTAGCCTGGATCCAAGGATGGAGTTTTCAATGCGTGCAACCATTTTCGTCATCATCGCTTTTTGTGTGACCTGTTTCGTCAACCGAGCAGATGCGGGATTCTCCACCCTACAAGGGACTCCGCCACAAGCTGCGCCTGCAGCACCGGCCACTTCGGGCAAGCCCGTGACTCAAGAAGCATTGCCTTGGTTACCTGGCTCAACTGCTAAAACGCAGCCTCAATCCGCGAGCCCTGCGATCCCGGCACAGACCTACACCACGCCCCCCCCACCCATAAACAATAACGGAACACCGATCCCCAATGCTGGACAACCAATTTCCAATGCGCAACCTTTGATCACAACACCGCCTCCGGCAATTCCTGCCTCGCCCGCCGGCATGCAGGCGCAGGCTATTCCCAACACGGCCCAACCCCATATGGGCAGCCAACCCTCAGCGGGCACCCCTAGTGGTGTTGCCCAAACATCCTTGGTGGCGCCCATCAACCCCGGCACCCAGTCGGCCACCCAGCAACAACCCACGCAACCCGCTCAACAACAAGCCACTCGCCCCCAGACTGCGGCAACTAACCCGGCCGCCCCAACGACAACTCCCACACCCATCACACGAGTCACCAATGGTTTACAGCACCTGCCCAATACCGCAGGTCAGGTGTGGCGGACCTACGATATTTCCCCCTACACCAAGGCGATAACCAACAACCCACGACCGCAACAGGCCATGATCGACTGGATCCTCAAGGAGACGGGCAAAGAGATCTGGTTTACCGAACCCATGGGAATTCTAAATGCCTCCAAAACCGAGCTGCATGTTTACCACACGCCGGCCGTCCAAGAACGGATCCTGCCGCTTGTAGATCGCTTTGTAAAATCCCAAGGACAACAAATCGTAATGGGGCTGCGGATGTTAACCATTGGCAGCCCAAACTGGCGAGCATCGGCCATCTCCATGATGCAGCCGATCGATGTCCAAGCCCCGGGTATTGAAGCGTGGTTAATGACCAAGGAGAACGCTGCCGTACTTGGCGGAATGCTCCGTTCTCGCTCGGATTACCAAGAACGCAACAGCGGTGATCTGCCCGTCGTTAACGGACAACAGTACACGTTGAGACGAACGCAACCCATCGAACTGGCTCGCTCCATTGGGATCGTCAACGATGGGGTCGCCAGATACCAACCATTAATGGACCGCATTGAGCAAGGCTTCACCTTGGACTTCAGCGCATTAAACTCGCTTAACGGTCAGACGATTGACGCGATCATCGGCATTGAAATCAACCAAGTAGAAGACATTCAGGCGGTAACGGTCGACCTGCCGACAGCCAATGGGCAAACTCAGCCGTATCAATTGCAGATTCCACAGTTAGTCAGCTGGGAAATCGAAGAGCGTTTCCGCTGGCCTTCCAATATGGTACTCGTCATCAGTTGCGGTGTGATCGCCACGCCGGGCCCGCAAAAGGAGGCGTTATTCGGATTAACCTCGCTGATCAACGGGACCCAAGGCCGTGCCGATGCCCTGATGTTCGTGGAATACAAGGGCCCCGCACGCACGATTCCCGGTTCAACTCCCAATCCGGCCCTGGCACGCCCTCCGGTAGGGGTCGCTGGCCAGTCGGGAGCACTCCAACCACCGCCTCGTAGATAACGGACTGCCACGACCTCACGCTCGTCCAGCTCGAGATCTGCTCCCGCCGAGTTTATCAAATCTTCTGGGGATAAATCCTCAGTTTCGGTAATGACGGCTCGACGGTGGGAACGGTCTTCCTAAAATAGCGGCAACGTCTCCAGGTCGTTTTCACGTCTTGGCCTCCTTACTCGATCTCCATTTCAGTTCCAGAAAATAATGCAGCGACCTAGGCAGCGTGTTGTAATCACCGGGGTAGGCTTGATAAGCCCCCTGGGAAACCAGGCAGACATTGTCTGGGAAAAAATTTCGCAGGGAATCAGCGGAGTCGATGTTATCCAGTCGTTCCCCGAACCCTCATGTGAGGCTCTTCGCTTTGGCGGGGAGGCCCGTGATTTCACCGGTCACATTAGTGACTTCGGCGAATTGGAAAAAACACTCAAGCGGAGCGTCAAAAAAGGGCTGCGGCTAATGTGCCGGGAAATCGAAATGGGTGTGGCAGCCTCCCAGTTAGCGATCCAGCAATCTTCGATCAGTGCCGAAACAAACCCCGCCGAACGCGTGGGAACGCTGTTTGGTTCAGACTACATCCTCTCACCACCCGCCGACTTGAGTGCCGGATTTGCGCGGTGCATGGATGAAAACGGCGATTTCCAAATGGAACAATGGGGCGAACATGGCATCAACGAAGTAGAACCGTTGTGGCTGCTCAAGTACTTACCCAACATGCCCGCCAGCCACGTCGCGATTTACAATGATCTGCGCGGTCCCAGCAACTCGCTGACGATGCGTGAAGCCTCGTCAAATTGCGCAATCGCGGAAGCAGTAACCACCATTCGACGCGGTGTTGCCGACGCCATGGTAGCAGGCGCCACGGGGACTCGAATTCACCCTCTGAAAAGTGTGCACCTAGCGCTCGAAGGAAATTTAGCCGTCTGCGATCACCCCGGCCAAGCCTCTCGCCCTTTTGATAAAAACCGACTGGGTATGGTCCTTGGCGAAGGTGCCGGCGCAGTGATCGTCGAATCATTAGATTCGGCGAAGAACCGCTCGGCCCACATTTGGGGGGAAGTTGTCGGCTACAGCAGTAGCACCGTTGCTGACCGCGAAGGCAAACCCAATTACGCACAAGCCTTTAAAAACGTTTTATCGGGCGCTCTTGAAAACGCCGGAATGTCGCCCCAAG
>JAAEPL010000601.1 GCA_024232675.1 Planctomycetaceae bacterium | reverse complement strand
GGTGGTGCGATCAGTTTAAGCCGGCGATCAAGGTTGGGATGGCACAGACCCAAGCGGGGGACAGAAACCCCAGCACGACAGGGTGGTTGAGGGGACTCGAACCCCCGACCCTCGGAATCACAATCCGATGCTCTAACCAACTGAGCTACAACCACCATCGTTAGGTAGAGGATTCTAAGCTCGCGGATATTTATGGTCAACATCGACGGACACGCAGAAATCAAGAACTTTGTTTTTCGCGTGGAATCGAGCCCCTAAAATCGGCACAGCCTGACACCAAACTTGGGATACGTTATTGACCCCAGCTTGGTACAATGAGGCAAGGGGTCGTTTAATCAGCTTTACAGGATTCATGATCAATACCTATCGACTCATTTGGTTGTTGTGCATGGCAAGCATTGCGGCCCCAAATGCCGCTGCTCAACAGGACACTGAGCGGACTCCAAGCCCTGATTTGAATCAGCTTTACGCGGAATCTCGGGCTGCTTTGAGTGACGAAATAAACACCTTGGTGGAGACCTGTCACGAGCAGAAGATGCCTGCGGCAGCGGCGGAAGCGAAATCTTGGGATATTCCTCGCGATCCCAATCGGCAGTACATCTTCCAACCTCCCTCCCAGCCATCGGAACCAAATGCGGCGGCGAGTAACAAGCTGCAAACAGCTTTCCAACGGCGTTTGAGGATTGTCAAACAGAAGTATGCCGAACGGCTATTCGAGCTAGCAAAACTAGCAGCCGAAAGAGAGCTCGGGCCGCAGGCCTATCAATGGCTGCATGAGACTCTAGTTTACGATCCCGATCATCTTGCGGCTCGAGAAGCCTTGGGATTTCGCCAGAACTCCTCCTTGGGTTGGGTGCGATCGGCCAAACCCATTACCGCGCGCAAGTCGCGGACTCGACAAAAAATTGTGGGTTGGGAGAAGGGGACTTTCTGGGAGATCAATTCACCCCACTTTAAAATATATTCGGCTGCGGGCGAGCAAGCCGGAATTGCCTTGGCGGAAGAACTAGAAAGCACTTATTGGGTATGGCGGCAGGTGTTTTTTGATTATTGGAGTAACGTCCGGCAAATCCAGCGCTGGTTGGCGGGAGACGGTGCTGATAAGTCCAGCAGCAAACAATACCAAGTCGTTCTGTTCCGCGATAAACAACAATACGTAAGCGATTTAGCGGCTGTCGAAAATATCGCAATCTCTTCCGGCTATTACGCAGAAGGCAAGCGTGCCAGTTTCTTTTATTGGGACGATAATCCGCCGATTGAAACCTGGCGTCACGAGATTATTCATCAATTACTACAGGAAAACGCAGGCGTCAACAAAAGTGTGGGGGACCGTGGGCACGCTTGGTTGGTAGAAGGCATTGCCATGTATTTTGAGTCGATGTTGGAAGGCAAAAACTTCGTGACGTTGGGAGGCTTTGATTCCACAAGACTGCAATATGCGCGGCTGCGAAATCAAAGAGAAGGCTATTTTGTACCTATGATCGAGTTGGATGCGATGGGCCGCGATGATTTGCAAACCCATGCAGACATTAAACGACTCTATACGCAGTCCAGCGGTGTTAGTCAGTTTTTAATGACCGGCGAGGGTGGAAAGTACCGAGATGGTTTTCTTCGTTTGATAAAAGAATTTTACAAAGATCGTCGCTTCAAAAGCACATTGGCCGAGCGAACTTTAGCGCTGGATCAATTGGATCGAGCTTATCAGCAGTACTTAGGTGTCGATCGCCAAGAGTTCAATCGCTACTTTAGTCGTAACGACCCAAAAGTACTCGCGTTAGGCCGCGCGGGTTTACAGGACGAGGATGTGGTGCGGCTTAAAGACTGCCGAAATTTACAATGGCTGGAATTATCGAATAATCCGATCTCGGATAAGTCGCTAAAGAATCTCCGTGATAAGCCGATGTTGAGTCGTTTATTTCTGGATGGTACCCGAGTGAGTAACCAGGGGATGCGCGATATTGTCACCATGGCTAGTTTGCAAGAATTGGATCTAGCGAACACTCAGATATCTGATGCGGCAATTGACCAACTAGGTGTCTTGGCTGATTTGCAGATTCTGTGGCTGGCAGACACAGCGGTTACGGATGCCTGTATTCCGTCGCTCGCCAAGTTGTCGAAACTTCGCCTGGTAGATTTGAGACTGAGCAAAGTCACCGCCGCTGGAATTGAGAAGTTAAGACGTCAACGTCCGGAACTTCAAATATTGCAGTAGGCCGGCTTGGGGTAAAACGAACGGCCAAGGCACAGTATCTTTGGGAAATGTCTATAGATGACAACAAAGCAAGTTCATAACTTCGGCAACAACGTTCGCTTCACTCCGGCCATGTACGCTGAACCTGCTGACGAAGCCGGGTTGCTTAAACTTTTGGAAGATCACAATGACCTCAGCATCCGTGTGATAGCCAGCGGGCATGCTTGGAGCGACGCGATAAAGACAGATGGTTTGTTGATCAATGTGAAGCACTTTAATGAGGTACGCATCAGCCCTCAAGGTGATTCGGTCTATGTAGGGGCAGGTTGTCAGATTAAATGCTTGGCCGCCGCACTCGCGGAACAAGGCAAATCGCTGCCTACGTCGGGATTGATTGATGAGCAAACGGTAGCAGGAGCGACTGCAACAGGCACCCATGGTTCGGGAAAAAATAGTCTTTCACAGTACGTGCGGAGTGTGCGTGTAGTGCATTTCGACAAAGAGACAGGAACACCGAAGGTAAGCACTATTACGGGGCCTAGTGTTGAATTATCGGCAGCTCGCTGCTCGTTGGGTTTGTTGGGCGTGATTGTCGAAGTCGAAATGGAGATACGTCCGGCTTATAACATCCTTGAATACTCAGCGCGTTACCAAACACTCGACCAAGTGGTAGCCTTGGAACATGAATATCCATTGCAGCAATTTTATCTGATGCCGTGGAGTTGGCATTGGTTCGGGCAACATCGCAAAGAAACAACTCAAGCCCGCAGCAAGTTGGCGGGGCTTTACCGCGTTTATTGGCACGTCGGCATCGATTGGGGCCTGCATCTAATTATT
>JAAEPL010000600.1 GCA_024232675.1 Planctomycetaceae bacterium | reverse complement strand
TGAAGTGGACCCCGAATCTTGGACCAAAAAAGGGCGGCTGCTAAGCTCCCTTGATGGTTCAAATCGGAGTGAAAATGACAATAAAGCGACGACAACATTCGGGAACCTTCAAAGCGTGAATCGTCCTGGAGGCTCTACGAGAACAGGAAACTTTGGCGCAACTGGCGAGCCGACACGGCGTGCATGCCAAGAGGATTGGCCAGTGGAAAAGGACGGCAAAAGATGCCCTTCCAAGTCTTCTTGAGCGGACCAAACCTATTGCAGCAACTGTTTCTGACGAGGAGATGGCCCGATTGTATGAAGAAATCGGCCGTCTCAAGATGGAAAATGACTCTCTAAAAAAAGATTTTAGAGTGGCCAATATCAGCTCGGATGGGTGCGATTTCGGCCTATCCGCAGCTGAGCATTCGCCAGCAATGTGCGCTGCTGGCGGTGCCGCGCTCTAGCCTTTTGTATACGCCAAAGCCGCAAAGAGACGAGTATAAAAAGCTTCTTGACGACGTGGACGAGGTCTATACGGCGCTTCCATTTTTCGGCTCACGACGCATTGCAAACAGGCT
>JAAEPL010000599.1 GCA_024232675.1 Planctomycetaceae bacterium | reverse complement strand
TAAAACACAGCGAACGGGGTGCGGCGTAGATTTGGGTCGTTGGAAATTAGCCAGCCAGTGTGTGTGACCTGTCAACATGATTGATGTTAGCGCATGGAAACCTCGCCAACGCCCCACTTGTTATGGGGCACGCCCTCATTTTATAAAACGAACAAGGATGGGACGCACCGTTGGTCTTGGGCTCTCTTGTAACTTTCGTCCTGAGCTTTTAATGCATGTAATTTGGAGTCGGTAATTATGTTGGAAATCGAGTGCACGCAAGCGGTGGCCACGGTGCGTATGGTCCACGGCAAAGTCAATGCAATGAGCCAGGAGTTTGTTGAAAAACTCAATGCAACCTTTGAGGAACTGAAAGCGGACGATCAGATCAAGCAGGTGATCATTGCAGGAAACGAAAAAATCTTTTCAGCAGGCGTCGATCTCAAACGCCTGGCTAACGAGGGGGCGGAGTATCTGGACCGTTTCTTGCCGGAACTAACTCGCCTGTTTCTCGATGTCTTTAACTTCCCCAAACCGTTAATCGCTGCCATAACAGGGCCCGCGGTTGCTGGGGGGTGTGTGCTGGCCTGTGCCGCCGATTACCGAGTGATTGCTGAGCGAGCGATCATCGGTGTACCGGAACTGCGGGTCGGAGTCCCCTTCCCTTCTGCGGGAATGGAAATCATGCGCTGGGCGACGACCAGTCCTGCCTTTCGCGCCATTATCAACACCGGTGCGACTTTCCGAGGGGAAGACGCAGTGGCGGTTGGATTGGCGGATGAGGTCGCCAAACGAAGCGATATTCTAGAGGCCGCCGGGAACGCGATCGAGCCTTTTCGCGTCGTGCCGACGGAGGTGTTTAAGTTAACCAAAAGACAAATGCGGTTGCCCGTTCTCGATCGTATTCGACGTAGCGAAGAGGAGTTTGGCAACGAAATCAACCGATACTGGCGGCACCCCGAAACGCGGGCCGCGGTCACCCGTTACGTCAATGAACGTCTTAGTTAGTGACCGGCGAACGAAGTGCTACCGAGCCTGGTGATCCTAGGATTAATCCTTGGTCGCAATCACTTCGACTTCGGTCGTTTTACCACTCTCCATATTGGCTCCGCCAATTAAGGCAAACGCATTATCGGATACGGGCAGCAGGCGATGGAAAAACCGGCCGCTATCCAAGCTGCCCATTTTTTTCCAAGCGGTTCCATCTTCGCTCAACTGGTATACGTGTCCGCCGTAAGTCGTGACGCAAATTTGCCCACCGACGTTGAAGCTGGAATTTCCAAAACCTTCCATGCCATCCTCGCCCGGTAAATCGGGGCCAGCAGACCATGTTCCGGTGTCCGGGTCGAAAATGGAAACCGCTCTCGTAGGGCCTCCCTGTTTTTGCATTCCGCCAATCACGAATAAACGATCTCCTTGGTAAGCCGCGGATAGGGCTCGCCGCTGAAAAGGCGGTTGGGGTAGCTTTTCCCATTTGGAATCAGCGGATGTCAGATCGTATGCGTAGGCGGTATCCGACCACTGCGTGTTACCTTCGCCGGCCAACGCCCAGCCACCCATGATATAAATTTTATCGCCCAAAACCACGGCGTCGAAAGAGCTGCGTGCTTCGGGCATGGCGGGTAACTCAGTCCACTGATTTGTTGCTGGATCAAATTGTTCGAAGGTCGCAACCGAGTGTAAGTTTTGTTCTTCACCACGTTGGTTTCGCGCCTCAAAACCACCCATGCGATAGAGTTTGCCTGCGTGAGAAACCATTGCCAGGCCTTGTCGGCCAATTTTAGAATCGTGTACCGATTCCCATTCGCCCTGTCCGTTCAAGGCCAGTCGACGAAGCACCGAATTCTGACCCGCTTGGTAGTATTCGTGAGCGGCACCGTCGTGACCGCCCCATGTGTAAATCGCGCCATCGCAAACAGCCGCCCCAAAACTGGTAATGCCTACCGGCATTTCCGTTAATGTGGTGATGCTTAGATCCGGTTGGCTCTCTTCCACACGTTCCTCCTGTCCCTTTACTTCCGGAGCTGCCAATGAAGCGGCTAAAGCTAAACTGACGACCGAAAATCGGCAAGTTAATCTCACTAGGTACATGGGACACTCTTTTCGTTTTTGTATTACTAGATTAGGCGGCACGGTTTAGTAATCCGATCGTACCATAACTTGACGTGGCCCGTCGCCTTTGTGACACCAATGAAAATAGGATCACGACAGGTGGGTTTGCTGGGCGACCAACTCGTGGATTAATTGATCTGTTTCTTCACGCTTCTTCATACGTGCCTCACGGCGTACTTTTCTTCCCTCAAAAACTAGCTTCTCTTCTTTCGACTCCGGCTCAACCAGAGGCACTTCGGTGGGGCGTCCGTCTCGGTCCAGGGCCACAAAGGTGAGGAAGGAGGTCGCCGCTACACGCCTGGATCCATCGACGGCATCTTCGGTGGTGATTTTGATGAAAATCTCCATGGAACTGCTGCCAACCGAACAGACGTAAGCGTGTAGACAGACAATGTCGTCGTTACGAATCGGCCGATGAAAGTGAACGCCGTCGTTCGATGCCGTGACAACGGGGGCTCGGCAATGCCGACGTGCCGAAATGGCAGCCGTTTCGTCAATCGACTTCATTAACAACCCGCCAAATAGCGTGTCGTGGGAATTGGTGTCGCCGGGAAGAACAATATTTTCGCGGATCGAAAACGATTGTCGCATCGGTACCGTGGCTCTAGGTTTCAAGGTGCTGCCTCGCGATTACGGGGGAAGATGAATTTTGATTTTAGCGTGCCAAGGCACTTATCAAAACGGAGCTTGGGATTAGAATTGCGAGCTTGGAAATGATGGGTAAAGTAAACAAGCCCCACGGTGACCCCCAAAAAGGTTAGTTGGTATCCCCATTTACTTCGCATTGCCGCCACTTTTCGATCGGAACATCCATGATTTGCGACGCTGAGACTCGGATCAGTTCAAAAAACAGAAAAAAGAAGTCAGCTAAAAAAACGCTGGCAGATAAGGCTGATAAGTTCCGTTGTTATCAACTGTCGGTCCAGTCGCCGGATCATGAAATTGAGTTTTTTGATCTGGCCTTCCGCGAGGCCTACGGAAGAAAAGCTTATTCGTTGTTAGAGGATTTTTGCGGCACGTTTGCTGTTTGTTGTGAGTGGGTTAAATCCCACAATAAACGCAACGCCGTAGGAGTGGATCTTTGTCCCGAAACGCTGCAATGGGGACGAGACCATAATTTTTCCAAATTAACGGCTACTCAACAAAAACGAGTTTCTTTGTTGGAGCAAGACGTTCGGGAAAAGAACCGTACACAGTTCGATATTTTGGCGGCGCAAAATTTTTCGTTCTGGATCTTCAAAACCCGCCAGGAGGTTCTCGAATACTTCAAAGTGGCTCACAGCAACCTTAATGACGAAGGGCTGATGATCATGGACATGATGGGCGGGTACGAAGCTTACGTTGAGGAACATGTCGATAAGAAGAAAGTGAAAAAAGGTAAAAAAGGCTTTAGTTACCATTGGGAACAGGCTCGCTTTAATCCTGTCAATGCGGATTGCAGTTTCTATATACATTTTAAGTTTGCTGACGGCAGTAAATTGAAACGCGCTTTCGAATATCACTGGCGGTTTTGGACCATCCCGGAAATCAGAGAATTGCTGGCGGAAGCTGGATTTAGCGAGACACACGTCTACTGGGAACAGGAAGACGAGAATGGCGAGGATACGGGCGTTTGGGCACGCGGTGAAGAAGCGGTTAACCATGCCAGTTGGTTGGCCTACATTGTCGCTGTCAAGTAAATTCTTGAGTCTGCCCTGCTTGCATTGACGAGGCATACGGATGGCTTGGGGCAAATTTGGTGATGCCCCGAGTACATTTCTAGCGCGAGATCGTTCCCTCTCTATCAGGGCAGGAAGATCTTCGGGTTGTTAACCCAATGGATGGGTGATCCCAAGGTCTTCTTAAGATTGATCGTTCACTGAGGGCGATCCTTTTCTCTTTTCTAATCTTTTCTAATCTTTTCTCGTTTCTCAAAAGAAGGAGATGCGATGCGTCACCTTAGCGCAGTTCTTAAATGCAGTGTGGTGTTATGCTTTTTTACAACGCTCGCCAGCACTTTGATGGCGCAAAACCCGTTAACGTTTAATGTCGTAAATGAACGTGACGAGGAGGTCTTTGTTTATTTTGCGAATGGGCAAATAAACGGCACGTTACCTGCAGAATTAGGCGGTGGTGCAATCCAGAGCAACACGTCTAATTCACACAGTTTTGGTTACTCGGTGGCAGCCAATTCAACGCTAAGCGGCTTTTCCGTCAATTCGTTTTCCGGCCGTGTTTTCATCAGTGCGGGAGAAACACTGGAATCGGGTAATGGATCTCAATTCAACAATACCTCGTTGCCGGATTATCACAAACGCTTTGACCATTTCGAGATTACCTATGCGTCGAATAATCCTTTTAGTGGCGCGAACTTAACAGGTACAGATTTTATTAGTATGCCTTTGGCACTCAATAACGGTTCGACAACGGTGAAATGGAGCCAAGCCAATTTTGCACAAACCCTCTCCAATATTCTGCCCTCGATCAAAGATCAAACCACGGATCAGAACGGTTACGCAATTGTGACGGGCGATCGTGGGGTTCCGATCGCGGGCATCGGGAATGTGGTTCGTATTATTGCACCCTCAACGGCGGATGCCGTACCCAATTTTTCGCCCTACGGAGACATTGGCCAATATCACAATGCGCTGCAGAGCGGATTGATTGGCAATCAAGTTCATGTCAAATCGGATCGATACGGAAATGACTTTAACCTTCGTGGCACAGTCAACTCATCCGGAGATATCGTGCTTGACCAATTTAATGGCGAGGGCACCATCGAGAGCTTGATACTTGGCAGTGAATTTTTTACAGGAAAGGAAATTTACAAAGCCAATCCTACGGAGGCGATCATTGACGGAGTTTTTAAGACCAGTTTTAATTCCAACGAAGCCGCCGCCATTCGGGATGTATTCGCAGGGTTCAATTTGGGTGTTTGGGGCAGCACCACGTTGGTGGATGGTACAGAATTAGGGTTGCTGGACAGTCAACAGTTCTTTGACCTCGGATCGACAGATTACTTTTTCGATGCGGCCCAGCAGAATTCGAATTACTACAACGAGTTTGCGGCTCTCGTGGCTGACAATAGCGATAACTCCGTTTACGGATTTCCCTATTCGGATGTACTAGGCGCGCAATTTATAACGCTGAGCCCCAGCGGTGACCCCATTTTGACTTTGACAATAGCCGCAGACTCTGTGCCGGAGCCGGCGAGCTTCGTCGTATTGCTAGGAGCTTGCGTCGTTTTAAGCACGGTTCGCCGGAGGGTTGGTTGAAGCGGCACCGCACCGCTTTTGCTTGTCGGTGAGCGCTCAAGCAGGGCTCTCTAAGAACCCATCATGAATGTGCCGGTCAGGTAGCGTAAGCTGGCCGGCTTTTCAGCAGCGATTTTCTCAATTAGGCTGGCGACTCATGACTTCGGTCATGGATTAGTAAATGCTGAATACCTATTACTTGCGCATCGATTTACGGTGTGGTTGAAGAAGAATCCTGATGAGCTCGCTTCCCCATAACGCGTTGACGATTAAACTTGAAAGTACCGGTGAGCAACTCTCAATGTGGCGAACCTTGGATGCCAACGGTAAACAAGAGTTGCAAATGGTCGGCTGTTTGCCGAGCCAGCAACCTGGACCGCCATTACATATCCATTTCGCAGAAGACGAGTCAACTGAGGTTTTGGCCGGTACGATGTCGGTCGCGCTGGATGGTCAAGAGTTTCAGGTGGGGACGTCCGAATCCGCTTTCTTTCCAAAAGGAAGCACCCATCGCTGGTGGAATGATGGCGACGAGGATTTGCAGTTTCGCGGCGTGGCGTCGCCGGCGGTCGATCTGGATGTGTATTTACACAGTCTGTTTGACGTGATTAATTCTGCAGGAGCGGGGCGACCGTCCATTTTTTACCTGGCACACTTGATGCGGAGGCACCGAAAAACGCAGGTCGCCTTGGAGGTGCCAGCTATGATGCAACGCTTTGG